>NZ_JAUXQE010000006.1:0-229758 GCF_030683615.1 Undibacterium sp. | reverse complement strand
GGCGAATGTCGGGTTCTCTGGCTTGACATTCGATACGGCGGCGATCGTCGGCTGCTGTTGTACCGGTTGTTGTACCTGGACTTCCGGTGGCGGAATGAACGGTGGCGGTGGGGCCAGCAGTTTTGGTGGCGGCGGTGGCGGTGTATCTGGCGGTGGTGGCGGTGGCTTCACCTCTTCCACCAGCTTGACTTCTGCTGGCTTGATCACCACTTCCATGGCCTTGCGAGCCAATCCTGATACCAGCGCATATACCACCAGTAAGTGAAATGCGATTACCAGCCCTATACCTATAAACTTCTTCCCCGGCTCTTGCTGGCGATTTGAAAAATCCATTACTGCTCCTCCACTACCACAAGGTCTACTGTCTGACGCAAGTCAAAACAACTCAAACAAAAAAGTGATTATAAATGCTGAGCATCAATAAAAAGCCATACCGATACAAAACCACTTATAAATTCATAAGCAGCAGGCTCATCAAAATATAAATCGAGTTTTCTTGTGAAACTGACTTATTTAATTTTGCCTGCAACCAAAATATCAAGCTTTACTGACTACATCAGCAATTAACCAAATAATAAACTTATTGATCTATTTCTTATTTCATCAACCGTGCTCTACGGCCCCGAAGGACAATAGCTCGCAAGGTGGTCCGGAAATTTTTACCTGCTGCAGCTGGTTACACTGCAAATTGGCTGGCAACTTAATTTATTCATGTAAAAAAAGTTGCCTTCACATCTGCGAAATGTAAATTTAAGCGTCAGAAAATTTTCCGAAGGCGCATAAAACCACTTCCGCACAGAAACTGTCAAGTAGTATGCCAGCTGGTCCATCAAAAAAACAACATGGCGCATTTTGCCAAAAAAACACGCGCTTAGGAAACCTATTCTTTTGTGCTGTGCAGCATAAATCATGTCAGCGCAGCTATTTTTACACTTCCTTACATTGATAAATTTGCCGACTTAGCTACTCGCCGAAATTTAATTTTTTTTGCGCCTCTTTTTAGCCTCCAAACTATCTAAAGTTGCGCCGCAGTATTGCACCGCAATGGTGCAAGGCAACATCATCACTCCCTCTCTGGTGCGCAATCACGATCAAACTGCACTTGAAAATCACAAATTGAAAAAAATTGTCACACTTGAGCATTACCGTGTGAAATAAAAATTTCTTTTCATTTCCCACCGATGTGACTCTTGCGTTAAGGTTACGGCTTTTTGGCATGCATACAAGCTAAATTGTTTGAAAACACAAGGGTAAAATTAATTTGCACCTGCAATATGTAAATTAAACTATTCAATAGTTTTTTTCTAAGATTTTGCCATTAAAGGCCCGCATGTACCCCACCCGGGCCTGATCCATGCTTAAGCAGAATAAATTTACACTACAAGAGTACGAAGGTTAACAATGTTCATGCGTCACCAGAGAGTTGCTTGTATTTTCACCATGCTGCTGGCTACAGTTTCCTTGCAGGTGGCTCAGGCAGCTAGCCCTGCGGACCTCAACAAAGTAGTCAGGCAGGCTTTCGAAGCTGCGGATGATGGCTTTGACATGGCAAAAACCCAAAATTTTTATTCTGGCTGGGTCAGTGAAGCAATCTTTGAACCCTTGCTCAGCTATGATTACCTGGCACGCCCTGCACGTCTCTTGCCACTTGCTGCAGAGGCAATGCCAGAAGTAACCGAGCAGGGGAAAGTTTTTACCTTCAAGATCAGGCCTGGCATTTACTTTGCCCCCGATCCCGCATTCAAGGGCAAAAAACATGAGTTGACCGCGAACGACTATATCTACACCTTCAAGCGCGTATTGGACCCCGTCAACCGTTCACCCAATGCCAGCTTCATAGAAGGCAAAATTGTTGGCCTTGATAGTGTCGCTGCAAATGCAAAAAGAACGGGTAAATTCGACTACGATGCGCCAGTTGCTGGCCTGAAGGCTATCGACAAGTACACGCTAAGGATAGAGTTAACAGCAACAGACTACAATTTCCTGTATGTCGTCGCCTACGGCGGTTTTGGCGCAGTAGCGAGGGAAGTGATAGAGGCTTATGGCGATCAAACTGGCCTGCATCCAGTCGGGACTGGTCCTTACATGGTGGAAAAGTATTTGCCACGTAGCAAGATCGTGCTCACGGCCAACCCCGAATACCGTGGCTACACCTGGGATTTCAAATCGACGGGCAGCGCCCGCGATGAAGAAATCGTCAAACAAATGAAGGGCAAGAAGATGCCCCAGGTTGGCAAGGTCGACATTAGCATCATCGAAGAAGAACAATCCCGCTGGCTGGCATTTCAGGATTCGCAACTTGACATTGATAAGCTGCCGCAAAGCGCTGCCACGGCAGCCCTCGATGGAGTTGCGTTAAAACCTGACCTGGTAAACCAGGGCATCAAGATGGACAGAGTTACAGACGCGGGCATCACCTTTACGATTTTCAATATGCGCGACCCTTTGATCGGCGGTTACACCAAGGAGAAAATTGCCCTGCGTCGCGCGATAGGCATGGCCTATAGTCATGAAGATGAAATCGCCCAAATGCGGCTGGGGCAAGCCATACGATCTGAAATGCTGATCCCCAAGGATATTGTTGGCTACGATCCAGCTTACCGCAGCAGTCTCGCATATGACATCAAATTAGCCAATAAACTGCTCGACCATTTTGGCTATAAACGTGGAGCGGATGGATACAGAAATAATCCTGACGGCAGCCCGCTCACCCTCAAAAAAACCGTGGAACCCGCAGCCATCTATAAAGTTCAGTCTGAGATTTATAAACGTGGCCTGGATAAAATTGGCTTGCGCATCGAATTCCCGGTCAGCAATTTCGCTGACAACTTGAAAGCTGCCTCCGCCTGCAAACTGAATATGTGGGGCGGCGCCTGGAATGCAGATTTCCCTGATGGCGAAAACTTCCTGCAATTACTCTACGGTCCCAAAGCCGGTGCGGGCAACCATGCCTGCTACGAATCACCTGCCTATGACGCACTGTTCCGCAAGGCTGTCTCCTTGCCATTGGGGGAAGAGCGCAATAAGGTGTATGCACAAATGAACCGCCAGGTAGAAGCTGATACACCATGGATAGTACATACCTCGCGCATCCGCAGCTGGCTATATCGTCCCTGGATTATTGGCTATAAAAAGCATCCTATCTTACATTCTGACTGGGCCTTCATTGATGTAGAAAAACATTAATTGCGACGTGCAAGTCTCAGTTGATTCAATACGCATTTATTATCATCGTACAAAAATAGCAGGAGAACTCGTTTATGAAGTCCACTCATCCGTATCAGCGCGACAGAGCTTTACGCAAGCTATCCAGAACAGGCATGGCAATCTGCCTGACCCTTGCTGGTCTGGCCGCAACAACTCTGCCCATGCATGCACATGCTGCCAAACCTGATTTTGCTGATCCGGAAAAAGTGTTGCGCACCATCTTCCCAGTTGCGGAAACCGGCTTTGACCCTGCGGCGACACGAGACCTTTACTCCAACGCCATTAATGAGGCGATTTTTGAACGCCTGTTCACCTATGACTACCTGGCCAGCCCGGCGAAGATTATCCCAAAAACAGCCGATGGCATGCCAGAGATTTCTGCCGATGGCAAAACCTATACCATCAAGCTGAAGAAAGGTATTTACTTCACGCCTGATGCGGCCTTCAATGGCAAAAAGCGTGAATTGACGGTGGATGATTATGTGTATTCATTCAAGCGCATCATGGACCCGAAAATCGCCTCTACCCATGTATGGCTGTTAGAAGACAAGATAACGGGACTGGATCAACTGGCCGCGCAGGCGAAGAAATCGGGTAAATTTGATTATTCGGCCAAGGTACCAGGTCTGGAAGTCGTCGATAAATATACTTTGCGCATACATCTGACGCGTCCGGACTTTAATCTGCCCATGATATTGGCCTACACCGCCATGTCCGCGGTTGCACGCGAAGTGATAGAAAAATACCAGGATGCACAAGGTGTTGCCATGGCAAACCCAGTAGGCACTGGCCCTTTCAAACTAACTGAATGGGTACGCGGCTCGAAAATGATACTGGATGCAAATCCTGATTTTCATAAGACGATATGGGATTTCCAGGCCAGCGCAGACCCGAATGATCAGAAAATCATTGCTGCCATGAAGGGCAAACGCATGCCACAAATCGGGCGTGTTGTCGTCAATGTGATACTGGAAGACCAGTCGCGCCTGCTGGCATTCCAAAAAGATGAAATTGATTTATTCCAGTTATATGGCGGTCTGGCACCTCAGGTATTGAACGGACCAGACTTGAAGCCTGAATTTGTCAAACGCGGCATACAGATGTCGCGCATTATTGACCCAGAACTAACCGTCTATTACTGGAACATGCGAGACCCAGTATTTGGTGGCTTGAGCAAAGAGAAAATCGCCCTGCGCCGCGCCATGTCCATGGCCCACAATGTAGAAGAAGAAATACGCATCGTAGACAACGGGCATGCTATACCTTTGCAATATCCCATCCCTCCTGGCGTGGTAGGACATGACCCTAACTACAAAAGCAGCATTCAGTACAATCCTGCCGCAGCCAACGCCTTGCTCGACAAGTTCGGCTACAAAAAAGGCAAGGATGGTTATCGCACCATGCCAGATGGTAGTCCACTGGAAATTGTTCACACAGCCCAGACAGAATCACGCGGTCATTTGCAGGCTGAGGTCTGGAAAAAATCCTATGACGGCATAGGCATTAAAATGCGTGCCGAATTCCGTCCCTTTGCTGAAATTTTGAAAGCAGAAAAGCAGTGCCAATTGATGCAGCGCATTTCACCATGGATAGCGGACTATCCTGATGGTGATAACTTTATGCAATTGTTTTACGGTAAAAACATACACATGAATAATAATGGCTGCGTCGCCATCCCAGAATATGACAAGCTGTATGAACAATCACAAAAAATGGCTCCAGGGCCAGAGCGCGATCTGCTGTATCACAAGATGACCCGCATCATGGAACTGTATGCTGCCCAGCGCCTGGGTTATGCCCGCCATCGCATGATGCTGTCACAGCCACGCGTGATAGGTCATAAAAAGCACCCCATCATGCATATAGAATGGCTACAGATCGACATCGACAAGAACAAGTAATCCGCAGGCTGACTGAAATTTGAAAACCGAGAGACAAACATGACCGCTTATATACTGCGCCGCTTATGGCAGATGGCACCAACGATGCTGGGTGTCATCCTGCTGGTGTTTTTCCTGTTTAACTGGGTGGGTGGCGACCCGGCCTACATCCTGGCAGGCAAGATGTCAAATGCCGAACAGATAGCCAATATCCGCACCCAACTTGGCATAGACCAGCCTTACTATGTACAACTATGGATCTTCATCAAGCAAATTGTCACCTTCAACTTTGGCAATAGCTGGAGTACCGGTGAAGCAGTGTCTTCCATCATAGGCACACGTCTTGGCCCTTCACTGACTGTCTTGATACCACTTACAATTATCGAAACCCTGATTGCGATTGCGTTGGCGCTCGCAATTGCCTTCAAACGTGGCTCGTTGACTGACCGCTCTGTGATGATTGCCTGTACCGTCGGCATGTCGGTCAGTATCCTGGTCTACATCATCGTCGGCCAGTATTTCTTTGCTTATAAACTGGGAATGTTCCCGGTACAGGGTTGGGGCAATCACTTTGCTGAAAACCTGTTCAAATACTCTGCCCTGCCTATACTGATTGCGCTGGCCGTGGGTGTCGCACCTAACCTGCGCCTGTTCCGCACCTTTGTGCTGGATGAAGTGAACCAGGATTATGTGCGCACTGCACGCGCCAAGGGCGTTAGCGAAAGCCGCGTGAAATGGGTACACGTCTTGCGGAATGCATCGATACCTATCATCACCCACGTCATGTCGAACCTGCCAGCCTTGCTGATCGGTGCCTTCCTGATCGAGCGTTTCTTTTCCATCCCTGGCATAGGCCGCGAAGTGATATTGGCAGTGGAACGCAGTGACTTCCCCGTGATTAAAGCGATCACCGTGTATGTCGCAGCCGCGACCATGTTTTTTAATTTGTTGACCGATCTGCTGTACCAGGCGGTTGATCCACGCGTACAGTTGAAATAAGGATCATTCATGAGCACGACT
Organism: Undibacterium sp.; assembly: GCF_030683615.1. Taxonomy (NCBI): domain Bacteria; kingdom Pseudomonadati; phylum Pseudomonadota; class Betaproteobacteria; order Burkholderiales; family Oxalobacteraceae; genus Undibacterium; species Undibacterium sp. The sequence goes on along the minus strand of NZ_JAUXQE010000006.1, from coordinate 223,651 downwards.
ATCACCTATCCAACTGTTCAAACTGTTTCGCCCGGGCTGTGGGCCCTGGCCTGGCGCCGCCTGCGCGCCGACAAGGTCGCCATGATCGCCATGGCGATTGTGGCTGCCTTTTTATTGACTCTTACCCTGTCCGCTGCCGGTATCATTGCCGCAGACTGGGAACAGGAAAGCGGTGTCAGCTATGCCCCGCCCGGCTTTATTGGCGCAGACACAAACGTAGCAGCTAAAGTAGAAGTAGAAGCACCACCGCCTGAGAATCCTCTCGACCCGTTGGCTGACATCATCCGTGAATTGCGCAAGCAGCCAGATGATGATCAGGCAATCATCGTCAATGATTACGGCATCCCTGACCCGCTGGCAAAGGAAATGGCAGAAATCCGCGCTGAACTTGCCAAGTCTGGCAAAGCTGTCGTGGCCGACCGCCTGACCACCCTGCCCTTTGGTGCCGACAAGTGGGGGCATGACATTATCAAGAAAACCATCAAGGGTGCTGAGACTTCCATCGTCGTTGGCCTGGTTGCAGCCTTTCTGGCGACACTGCTGGGTACGATGTTTGGCGCACTGGCTGGTTATTTTGGCGGAAAAGTCGATGACTTTTTCAACTGGTTTTATAGCATCTTCACTTCCATCCCTTACCTGTTGCTGATACTTTCAGTCGCAGCTGTATTGCAGCAAAAAGGTGTGACCACCATCATCCTGATTCTGGCCTTTACTGGCTGGACTGGTCCATTCCGACTGATACGCGCCGAATACATGAAGCACAAGGCGCGTGAATATGTGTGGGCAGCAGATGCCATTGGCGCTTCGCACTGGCGCAAGATGTTCGTGCATATCTTCCCGAATGTCAGCCATGTGGCACTGGTACAGGTATCCATCCTTGTCGTCGGCTTTATCAAATCAGAAGTTATCCTGAGTTTCCTGGGTTTTGGCGTGCCAGTTGGCGTGGTGTCCTGGGGCAGTATGCTCAATGAAGCGCAGAATGAATTGATTTTGGGTAAATGGTGGCAACTGGTTGCCGCAACCGCAGCGATGGCCGTGCTGGTGACAGCCTTCTCATTGTTCACCGATGCCTTGCGCGATGCGCTTGACCCCAAGTTGAAATAAGGACAGATCATGAGTCAAGAAAACCCAAATCAAGCTTTGCTGAAAGTAGAAAACCTGCGAGTGTCTTTCCGCGTCAATAAAAAAGACAGTGTAGAAACCGTCAAGGGTATTTCATTTGAAATACCGCGCAATTCCACTGTCGCCCTGGTAGGGGAATCCGGCAGTGGCAAGTCAGTCAGCTCACTCGCTGTCATGGGCTTGCTGCCACCAGACACTTCAAGCATAGCTGTCGACAGCAAGATCATTTTTGAAGGCCGCAGCCTGCTGGAGCTCAGCATTGCTGACAGGCGTGTCCTGTGCGGCAAGGAAATCTCCATGATTTTCCAGGAGCCGATGACCTCGTTGAATCCGGTATTTACTGTTGGCTTCCAGATCGCGGAAGTCTTGCGTCTGCACATGGGCATGGATGCCAAACAGGCCAGGAAGCGCGCGATAGAATTGCTGGAAGAAGTCGGCATTCCCGATCCTAAGAACAAGATCGACGCCTACCCCAGCCAGATGTCCGGCGGCCAGCAACAAAGGGTGATGATCGCCATGGCGATAGCCTGCGAACCCAAATTATTGATTGCCGATGAACCGACGACGGCACTGGATGTCACCATACAAAAGCAGATCATCGACCTGATCGATGCGCTGCGCATTAAGCACAAAATGTCAGTGCTGTTCATTACCCATGACCTGGCACTGGTCGGTGAAATTGCCGACCATGTCATCGTCATGCGCAATGGCGAAATCCGCGAAGCGGGCACAGTAGAGCAAATCTTTGAAAGCCCGAAAGATACCTATACCCAGGCGCTGTTGCACTGCCGCCCTACGCTGGATACCCGTCCATGGCGTTTGCCGGTGATTGCCGACTTCATGAACAATAACGGCGCACTGGTCGAGCAAAAACAACGCCCGCGTGGCCTCAAAGGCGATGAAGAAATCGTGCTGGAAGTCAAGGATCTGGGTAAGAGCTTTTACTCCCGTGAAGGCTTCTTTGGCAAGAAAGAATTCAAGGCCGTAGAAGGTGTTTCCTTCAAACTGGCACGTGGCAAAACTCTGGGTGTGGTGGGTGAATCAGGCTCTGGCAAAACCACGGTAGGACTGACATTGATGCGCCTGCATCAGGCAACCTCTGGCCAGGCCCTGTTTGAAGGCAAGGACATCTTGTCCATGTCGAACAAGGAATTCCATCACTACAAACGTCGCATACAAATCATTTTTCAAAACCCCTATGCATCACTGAATCCGCGCTTTACTGTGGGGCAGATTTTGATGGAACCCATGTACATCCACAATATTGGTGCCAATGACAGCGAACGCTCTGCCATGGCTTATCAATTACTGGAAAAGGTTGGCTTGCCAACTATCGCCTTCCACCGCTACCCGCATGAATTTTCTGGCGGCCAGCGTCAGCGTATCGCCATTGCGCGCTGCCTGACGATGAAACCGGAAGTGCTGGTCTGCGATGAATCGGTGTCAGCACTCGACGTATCGGTGCAGGCGCAGGTGCTGAATCTGCTGCAGGATTTGCAGGAAGAATTTGGTCTGTCCTACATCTTCATCTCGCATGATCTGGCTGTCGTCAAATACATTGCCGATCAGGTCATGGTGATGAACAAGGGCAAGGTTGTCGAACTGGCGAATTCAGATGATCTGTATTTGAATCCTACCCAGGCGTACACCAAGACTTTACTCAATGCCATTCCCAAGGGTCTGCAACACTAAGCTGCACAGGCGAATCGGCTGCTTGCTGGTTCGCCCGCTCCAGTCTGAAAAACCTCCTTACACTTATATTTTTGACCAATCTTGCAAACACTGGCAAGATGGCGTTCGCCTGTTGCTTGACGAAACGGGCACAATTTCCCGCATATCCCATATGCAGCAAATTTACTGGAGTCAGGATTGGAAGCGTTAAGAAGTTTATTCCGGGAATTAATGCCCGCTGTCGATTTTTTCTCCATGCGTGTAGTGGATGAGCGCAGTGAAGAACTGCTGGTCAGGCAAAATGTATTGCAACCCCTGCGCAATGCCCGCAGCCATGGCGCGATGCTGACCGTTATTCACGATGGTGGCTACGGCTATGCCGCAACCAGCGACTTATCCCGCAATGGATTGAATACTGCATTGCAGCATGCTTTGCAATGGGCCAGGCTCAGCGCAGGTAAAACGGTCACCAACTTCAGCAAAATCCCGCAAGCTGCTATTGTCGGTCAATATCAGAGTCCTGCCGCATCCATCTGGCCCAGGAAAGACTTGATTGCCTTATTGATGCAGGAATCTGCAGCATCGCATTTCAGCGACAAGATTGTAGATTGGAGTGCTTCCATAGGCGTGACGCATACTGAGCAACTATTTATCAGTAGTGCTGGTGCTGACATACATCAGCAATTCAACTACTTGATACCGAATCTCAGCGTCACCGCCAATGAAGGTTCAGAAACCCAGACCCGTAGCCTCGGAGGTCAATACAACGGTTTTTGCCGTCAGGGTGGTATGGAAGTTTTGCAGCAATCCGGCTTTTATGGCGCGGGCAAGCGCATTGCAGAGGAAGCACTAGCGCTACTGCATGCAGCTAACTGCCCAAGTGGCCGCATGGACTTGCTGCTGATGCCAGAACAGATGATGCTGCAAATCCATGAATCCATAGGGCACCCGCTGGAACTTGACCGCATCCTTGGTGATGAACGCAATTTTGCTGGCACCAGTTTTGTCACACCAGAGATGTTTGGTCATTTCCAGTATGGATCTGAATTGCTGAACGTCACCTATGACCCCAGCCGTGCCGAACAATTTGCCAGCTTTGGCTGGGATGATGATGGCAGTACTGCAGAAAAAACCTGGATCATCAAAAACGGCATACTGGAAAAACCTTTGGGCAGCGCCCTTTCCCAAGCCCGCGCTGGTATGGCAGGTGTCGCCAATTCGCGCGCTTGCGACTGGAACCGCCCGGCCATAGACCGCATGGCCAACCTTAATATAGAAGCAGGCAGCAGCAGCCTCGATGAGATGATTGCCAGTGTTGAGTGTGGCGTGCTGATGAATACCAATGTGTCCTGGTCCATCGACGATTCACGCAATAAATTCCAGTTTGGCTGTGAATATGGGCAAATGATACGCAATGGCAAATTGCAAGAACTGGTCAAGAATCCCAATTATCGTGGTATTTCAGAGAGTTTCTGGCGCTCGCTAAAAATGGTGGGTGATGTATCCACCCTGGCAGTCATGGGCACACCCTTCTGTGGCAAAGGCGAGCCTTCCCAAGTCATACGCGTGGGTCACGCTTCACCAGCCTGCCTGTTCAATCAGGTGGAAGTATTTGGAGGCGAAGCCTGATGCAAGACTATTTTTTATCCCTGGCAGCACATATAGAAATGCAATTAGCGGCGAATGAAGTCAGCACCACCTGGTTGTCGGCAGAGTCCAGTGACTTTGTCCGTTTCAACCACAGCGCCATACGCCAGCCTGGCCATGTCTTGCAACTGATACTGAACCTGCAATTGATCAAGGGGCAAACCCATGCGGCCATGAGTTTCAATCTCAGCGGCAAAACGGAAATGGATTTACCGAGGATCAATGCTGCAATTGAAGATTTGCGTACGCAATTACCAGACTTGCCAGCAGACCCGCACCTGATGATAGCCACTGAAGTTAACAACAGCGTACAAATCCTCCCATCTTCCCTACCCCCAGTATCTGCCATACTGGAGCAGATACTGGCAGCAGCAAACGGGGTAGACATGGTGGGCCTGTTGACCACAGGTACGCAATATCGCGGCTTTGCCAATTCCTATGGCCAGCGCAACTGGTATGAAACCAGCAATATCAATTTTGACTGGAGCCTGTTTCATTCAACAGACAAAGCTGTCAAATCCAACTATGCAGGCTTCCATTGGGATGAGGCTGAATTTCTGAAGAAATTTGCCGATGCCCGTCAAAAGCTCGCCTTGCTGGCGCGACCACCTGTCACCGTTGCGGCAGGCAATTACCGGGCTTATCTCAGCCCGACGGCATTGAATGAATTGATCATGATGCTGAACTGGGGTGGTCTGTCCGAAAAGTCTTTGCGTACCCGCCATAGCTGCCTGCGTCGCTTGCAGTCAGGCGAAGCAAGCATGCATGCCATGGTGGATATCTGCGAAGACAGCCGTGCTGGCCTGGAGCCTGGTTTTCAGGCGCAAGGCTTCATCAAACCCGACGTCATTCCCCTGATACAGGCGGGCAAACTGAGCGGCAGCATGATCTCACCGCGCAGCGCCAAGGAATTTGGCTTGATCGCCAATGGGGCACCGGACGATGAGTCAGCAAAATCCCTGATCATGCGCGCGGGTACACTGGCAAACGTGGACATACTCAAAGAGCTGGGCACGGGTATCTATATTTCCAATCTCTGGTATTTGAACTTTTCTGATCGTGCTACCTGCCGCATCACAGGCATGACACGCTTCGCCACTTTTTGGGTAGAAAACGGAGAGATCAAGGCGCCGCTCAATGTCATGCGCTTTGATGATTCTTTATTCAGGATACTCGGTGATAATTTATTGAAACTAACACAAGAAACCGAGGTCATCATGGATGACCGCTCGTATGGTGAACGCCATACTGGCGGCGCAGTCGTGCCAGGTGCCTTGCTCAAAGAAATGTACTTCGCACTTTAATCCTGAACACAGGCCAGTCGTAAATCAAGCCGGGCACTGATAGCACATGGCCTGCCTCAGCTTTTTTGAAAGTAGACGCATGAATTTTCAAAGCAAGTGGTTTTCCTTTGTACGCATGGCCCGCTCGGAGAGTTCACTTAAGCATATAAGCAAGCAACGATATATGCTACGCCAGCCTTCATTTTTTCTGCGCCATATTGCAAAAGCCGCCAGTGGCTTTTGCCTGTTCGCAGCAACATTGGCTTCAGCCAATACCACCGAACCAAATTTCCAGCTCGCCAATGCCTATGGCAAACACGCTGTCGGTTTTCGCCTGGTGCAGCAATATGACTTCAGCCGCTCCATGAAGGGCAAGCATGATCTGGTCACTGGCGAAGCGATCAAAACTGAACGTGCCCGCCCGGTACAAACCCTGATCTGGTATCCCTCAGATAAACCAGGCAAGCCCCTGCGTTTCATTGATTATCTGAGAACGACCGAGACCAGGCCTGACTTCCAGCTGCCTGGCGCAGAAATCGAGCGTAAACTCAAGGAAAAGACTGACAAAGTACTACGCGTATTTGGGAACGAGCGTGGCAATGCAGAAGTCCAGGCTGTCATGCGTGCCAGCAAGGGCACATCCCCAGCCAGTGGCAAATACCCTGTCCTGATTTATGCCCCCGGCGCTGGTGGCGAAGCGATGGAAAACGTCGATAACTTTGAATACCTGGCCAGCCATGGCTACATCGTTATTTCCAGCGCCAGCCAGGGCCCGCTGACAAATAATGTGAGCATCGACATGGCTGGCCTTGATGCCCAGGCCAGAGATATACAATTTTTACTCGCCTATGCGTCGACCGTACCTGAAGCAGATTTATCCAAAATTGCCGTAATGGGTTTCAGTTGGGGCGGCATGGCCAACTTTGTTGCAGCCTCAAGAGACAGCCGCATTTCTGCCCTGATTAGCCTTGATGGTTCCTTGCGCCGTTTCACTGAATTTGCCAAACAGATTCCTGCAGTATCAATCACGGTACCGACGTTGTTTATACACAGGGGAAATGAATCACTGGAAGAACTGAGCCAGCGTAACCAGGACATGTCTTATTCAGCACTCAATAGCATGAAATACATGGATTTAATTAAAATCACCATGCCATGGATGCAGCATGTCGACTTTGCTTCAGATAGCTTGCGCATGGGATCCGATCTGCATTTTTCTGAATACACGCGTAAAGAAATAGGTTTAGCACATTCCTGGGTCAGCCGCTATGTGCTGGAATTTCTCAATGCAAAGCTCAAAGCCAACACAGAAAGCGAACGCTTTTTGCAAACGACGCCAGTCAAAAATGGCGCGCCTGCACATATGATGTATGTGCAACACCGGCCTGCCCTGCCAGGTGCCCTGCCAACACGCTCCGGTTTTATACAGGGACTGGCAAAACAAGACTTTCAGGGAGCCGAAGCGCTGTATGACAGCCTGCATAAACTGAATCCAGAATTTGTTCTTAAAGATAGTGATTTGAATGCCTGGGGCTATGAATTATTGCGCCAGAATAAACTCAAGGCAGCATTGGCGATTTTTAGACTGAACACCCACTTATCAACGGACAGCTTCAATGCCTTTGACAGCCTGGGTGAAGCTTATGAAGTCGCCGGCAACAAAGATCTGGCCATCGTCAATTACCGCCAGTCCTTGAAATTAAATCCTGACAACAAGCATGCAGAGCAACAATTGAAGGAATTGGAGACTTCAAACCAGCAAGATAAGTAACTGCATTGATAGTCATTCAGTCAAAAACTGGGCAATTGCAGTACCAATATTGCCCGGAATTGCCAAATTAAGTTCATTATTGCCATCGCAGCACACTTAATATTTGCCCGTTTTGATCTTAGCCACTACAATTCCGACCTACTGTGAGTATGGGCACAAGTTGGCCAGTCTCACTTTGTGCAGTATCAAAAAATTTTAAAACGTATCAAGGGCAGGTTTAGCCTGGCATTTTGCCGACCGGCCATAGACTTGATGCGGCCCTACCTGGAGTCAACATGGCATTTCTGCAAGGCAAAAAAATTCTGATCACCGGTTTGCTGTCCAATCGTTCCATCGCTTACGGCATCGCCCAGGCATGCAAACGCGAAGGCGCTGAACTGGCATTTACCTATGTAGGCGAACGTTTCAAAGACAGGATTACTGATTTTGCGGCTGAATTCGATAGCAAACTGATCTTTGATTGCGACGTCGCCAGCGACGAACAAATTGAAGCGGTTTTTGCTGACCTGGGCAAATCCTGGGACAAGCTTGATGGCCTGGTACATGCTATCGGCTTTGCACCACGCGAAGCAATTGCCGGTGAATTCCTCGATGGGTTCTCCCGTGAAGCTTTCCGCATTGCGCATGACATTTCTGCTTACAGTTTCCCGGCCATGGCAAAAGCTGCTCTGCCACTGCTGCGTGAAGACTCGGCCCTGCTGACCCTGTCTTACCTGGGTGCTATCCGTGCCATCCCGCATTACAACACCATGGGCATGGCCAAGGCATCACTTGAAGCATCGGTACGTTACCTGGCAGAACACCTGGGCAAAAAAGGCATACGCGTCAATGGTATCTCCGCTGGCCCTATCAAAACCCTGGCTGCCAGCGGCATCAAGGACTTTGGCAAACTGCTGGGCTTTGTTGCCGAGCACGCACCTCTGCGCCGCAATGTGACAATTGAAGATGTGGGCAATACAGCGGCCTTCCTGCTGTCGCCACTGGCAAACGGTATTACTGGTGAAATCACTTACGTCGATGGCGGCTTCTCGCATGTCATGGGCCTCAACGCTGATTCCTACAATAAGTAATCGGCCTGCGCCAGTTTAAGCATTGCATGAAGGCATAAGATTGATCTTTCCCTCATGCAATGCCGCTGTAAAATGAATACATCTCCCACATGTTCAACACCTTGAACGAATTATCCCGGCTTTCCAAGTGCTTGCTGATTTTTTTCAGCTGCTGGCTGATGCTGCCCGGTGTTGCACTGGCAGCTTCATGCAATGATCCCTGGCCTGCCTGGGATCACTTCAAAAAAACTTTCATCGCTGAGGACGGCCGAGTAATCGACCATAGCGGCCCACGCAAGCCCACGACTTCCGAGGGGCAGGCGTACGCCCTGTTCTTCGCCCTGAGTGCCAATGATAAAGCCGCTTTTCAACGCATTCTGACCTGGACCGAGAACAACCTGGCAGCCGGTGACCTGACAGCTCGCCTGCCCGCCTGGCAATGGGGACAACGTGAAGACAATAGTTGGGGCGTCATCGATAAGAACCCGGCTTCTGATGCTGATTTGTGGATAGCCTATAGTCTGGGTGTCGCTGGAGAAGTCTGGAAAGACAAGCGTTATTCTGCCCTATCGAGCTTGCTGGCACTAAGAATACTAAATGAAGAAACCGCCGAACTGCCAGGACTGGGGCTGAGCTTGTTACCAGCCCCGACTGGCTTCAATCTGCCTAACAATCAATGGAAGCTGAATGCCAGCTACCTGCCCCTGCCCTTGTTGCGCTGGTTTGAACAAAAAGAAAGCGATGAACGCTGGAAGCGCATGTTAGCTCCGGCCATGCGTCTCATCGCAGGCAGCGCGCCCAAGGGCTATGCTGCCGACTGGATTATTTACGATGCGCAAAAAGGCTTCTTGCCAGATAGCCAGGGCGCGGAAAAAGGCCAGGGTGGCTATAACGCCATCCGGGTTTATCTCTGGGCAGGCATGATGGCCAGCCAGGATGCGGAAAGAGCTAACCTGCTTAAATTGCTGCGCCCCATGCTGCAACTTGTCGATAGCAAGGGTTATCCGCCAGAGTTTATCGACATCCTCAGCGGCGAGATTAGTGGGCCGGGCTCCAGCGGATTCAGTGCCGCCCTATTGCCCCTGCTGCAAATCAACGGCGTACAAAAAACGCTGGTGCAACAGCAACTGCGCCTGCAAGCACAAGCCATCAAGCCGGATGCCTATTATGATCAGGTGCTATCCTTGTTCGCTCTCGGCTGGCAAGAAAAACGTTTTCGCTTTGATGCGCGTGGAAATGCCGACTTTTACTGGCAACACTTTTGCTGGCGTTTATTTTGAGGCATGAGCAAGATATTCTTAGAAACTGGCTGCTTTTTCCTGAAAAATCCTGTATAGTTCCGTTTTTTGCGCTGCAATATAAATTTCAGCGTAGAACCAAGTAGCATCGCAAGCCTGTGCACATCCTCAGGATGGTGCATGTAAAAGCCCTCCCGCCTCGCATGTCTGGTAGTAATCCATAGACATCATCCCGGCGCAAAGCTTTTGTGCCGAAATTTCATTGTCGTCCCTTGTTGGATTTTCTGTGTTCATTTCGTTTGGTTGGCGCTGCATTGTTGCGCGCGTTCGTTAGCAACGCGCTAATTTATACTGGAACAGAAGCAATCGTTCCGGCAAAACATGCTGCAAACTGGCCTTATCGTCGGTGAGCTTGGCATTGCTGCCGCATTTTGCAAATGTTCCAATCACGAAAGAAATTCATGAGTTTTGAAGCACTAGGTCTACACGTCAATATCATCCGCGCTCTGACTGACTCTGGCTACACCAAGCCAACTTCGGTACAAGAACAGGCAATCCCTGCCGCGATTGAAGGTCGTGACCTGATGGTCTCATCCCAGACCGGCTCCGGCAAAACTGCCGCTTTCATGCTGCCTGCTTTGCATAAACTGGTTACTGCTGAAGTTGTCAGCTACGACGCTGCCAGCAGCAAAACACCAAATCAAGAACGTCAGGCTGCCCGTTCACGTGGCGACAAACCACGTTTCGTTGCTGCAAAACCAAAAATGCTGGTGTTGACTCCAACCCGCGAACTGGCTTTGCAAGTCACTACAGCAACTGACAAATACAGCGCTTATTCACGCCGTATCAAAGCTGTGTCCATCCTGGGTGGCATGCCTTATCCTAAACAGATGCAATTACTGTCCCGCAATCCAGAAATTCTGGTGGCAACACCTGGCCGTTTGATCGACCATATGGAATCTGGCAAGATCGACTTCTCTGAACTGCAAATGCTGGTTCTGGACGAAGCTGACCGCATGCTGGACATGGGTTTCATCGACGATATCGAAAAAATCGTCGCTGCCACACCTCCTACACGTCAAACCATGCTGTTCTCCGCAACACTGGATGGCGTCGTTGGTAACATGGCAAAACGCATCACAACTGAGCCTCTGGTCATACAGATCGCCGGTTCTGCCAGCAAGCATGAAAACATTCAGCAACGCGTTCACTTTGTGGATGACCTGTCACACAAAAACCGCATGCTTGATCATCTCCTGCGCGACACTACCGTTGACCAGGCAGTTGTATTTACAGCCACTAAACGTGATGCAGACACGATCGCTGACCGCCTGAACATCGCTGGTTTCGCTGCTGCTGCTCTGCATGGCGACATGCACCAAGGTGCGCGTAACCGCACTCTGGACGCATTGCGCCGTGGCACGGTACGTGTACTGGTCGCAACTGACGTTGCTGCCCGTGGTATTGACGTTCCTGCGATTACGCACGTATTCAACTACGATTTGCCTAAATTCCCGGAAGATTATGTCCACCGTATTGGCCGTACTGGTCGTGCTGGTCGTAAAGGTCTGGCGATTTCCCTGGTGAACCATGCTGAAGGCATGCACGTCAAACGTATCGAACGCTTCACCAAGCAATTGATCCCTGTTGATGTCATCGAAGGTTTTGAACCTAAGAAATCTGCCGCACCAGCACGCTCTGCTGCACGCAAACCTAACGGCTGGAAACCAGGTGACGCCCGTAAAACAGGCGCTGGCGCAGGTGGTGGCGGTGGTTACGGCAATAACAAACCAGGTCAACGCAGCTTTAGCAAGCCAGCTGGCGCTTCTACTGGTACCAGCGCTGGTCCACGTAAAGAAGGCGGCGGCTACAAAGGCAACCGCTCTAACGATAGTGGTGCACGTCGTACATTTGGCGACTACTGATTTGCCAGGCAGCTTTACTCAGTAGAGCAAGTAACATAGACATTGCTGCATAAGCAATATCATGAAAAAGCGATCACGTTGGTGGTCGCTTTTTTTATACTTATAGGCTAGGCGTATAATCAACAGCTTCTGACCAACGCAAAAAAGTATAAGTCTCATGAGCAAAGAAACTGACGCACCCGTTCGACTCACCTCTTTTTCGCATGGCGGTGGCTGTGGTTGCAAGATTGCGCCTGGCGTACTTGCCGAAATACTAAAAAAATCTTCGGGCTTTCCTGTGCCGTCAGCCCTCATGGTCGGCATAGAAACTGCAGACGACGCAGCTGTCTATAAACTCAATGATGAGCAGGCACTGATCGCCACCACCGATTTTTTCATGCCCATCGTGGACGACCCTTTTGATTTTGGTCGCATCGCTGCCACCAACGCTATTTCAGATATTTATGCCATGGGCGGCACGCCCATCATGGCACTTGCCCTGGTCGGCATGCCCATCAATCAGTTGCCGCTGGAAGTCATAGGCAAGATTATCCAGGGTGGCGAAACCATCTGCGCCGAGGCTGGCATACCTATAGCGGGTGGCCACACCATAGACTCTGTCGAACCTATTTATGGCCTGGTGGTCATGGGTCTGATCCATCCATCCAAGGTCAAGCGCAATGCGGATGCGAAAGCAGGCGACAAACTGATACTCAGCAAACCACTGGGTGTAGGTATATTGTCTGCTGCCCTGAAAAAACAGGTACTGGACAGCGCTGGCTATGACACCATGATCGCCAGCACCACCAAACTCAACAAACCTGGGCAGGCCCTGTCTGCTCTTGATAGCGTGCATGCCATGACTGATGTCACCGGCTTTGGCCTGCTTGGCCATTTGCTGGAAGTCTGTCGTGGCTCAGGACTGGCAGCGCGTCTGAATATGACTACGATACCCTTGCTGGCGAATGTAGAACAACTGGCGACTGATGGCTTTATCACCGGCGCCTCCGCCCGCAACTGGGCTGCCTATGGTGAGTCTGTCAATCTTGATGCACTGATCAGCCCCGCCCAGCAAGCCTTGTTGACCGATCCGCAAACCTCAGGCGGCTTGCTGGTCGCCTGCGCCCCTGCAGCAGTAGAAGATGTTTTGAGGATTTTCCGTCAGGGTGGCTTCTTGGAAGCTGCTGTGATTGGTGATATTGTTACAGGTGAACCCCTAATTACAGTCCTGCCCTGATTTTTTGATTTTGCCCCCACTTTTGCAAATACCATGAACCAATTAGAACAACTCAAGCAATACACCACTGTGGTCGCTGACACTGGCGATTTTCAGGCTATCCAGGCTTACGCACCGCGCGATGCGACGACCAATCCGTCCCTGATCCTGAAAGCCGTGCAAAAGCCAGAATACCTGCCATTGCTTGAAAAAGCCGTCAAGGACACGGCAGGAAAGTCCATTGATGAAACCATTGATCATTTGCTCATTGCTTTTGGCCTGGAAATTTTAAAAGTCATCCCTGGCCGCGTTTCTACGGAAACCGATGCCCGCCTTTCTTTCGACACTGCTGGCACCATTGCCAAAGGCCGTCAACTGATCGCCATGTACGAAGCTGCAGGCATACCGCGTGACCGCATCCTGATCAAAATCGCTTCTACCTGGGAAGGTATACGTGCCGCCGAAGTACTGGAAAAAGAAGGCATACGCTGCAATATGACCTTGCTGTTCTGCCTGGCACAAGCGATAGCCTGCGCTGAAGCAGGAGCGCAACTGATCTCGCCTTTTGTTGGCCGTATTTATGACTGGTACAAAAACAAGACTGGCCAGGAAATTTTTGGCGCAGATGATCCAGGCGTCTTGTCCGTCAAAAAAATCTACACTTACTATCGCAAGTTTGGTTACAACACCGAAGTCATGGGCGCCAGTTTCCGCAATACTTCGCAAATCCTGGAACTGGCTGGTTGCGACTTGCTGACTATCAGCCCTGATCTTTTGCAAAAACTCAGCGACAGCAATGGCAATGTCACGCAAAAACTGAGCAAGGAATTGGCGGCTTCTTCTGACCTGCAAAAAATCAACATGGATGAAAAGACTTTCCGTCTTGACTTGAATGAAGATGCCATGGCGACAGAAAAACTGTCAGAAGGCATACGTGCTTTCTGTGCCGACACCGTCAAACTGGAAAAGATGATTGCCGCAATGCGTTGAATCAAAACCACCTGACAGGTTATGATGAGAGGGCAGAATTTTCTGCCCTTTTTTGTTTTGATGACCTGGATATGAAAAAGCAGTTAAATATAGCAAACTGGAATAGGCGTGAGCATTACGCCTTCTTTTCCCAAATGGATGAACCCTTCCACGGCCTGAACCTGAATGTGGATTGCACCTGGGCTTATCAGTATTGCAAAGAAAAACAGCATTCCTTCTTCCTGTTTTACCTGCATCAGATATTAAACGCCATCATGCGCACCGATGCCATGCGCTACCGCATAGAAGACGGCAAGGTGTTTGATTACGAGGTAGTACACGCGAATGCAACCGTGCAGCGTGCCGATCATACTTTTGGATTTTGCCCCATTTATTATGAAGAAGATTTTGCCACCTTCGCAGCAGGGGCAAACATCGCCATGGATAAAATCAAGAATAGCAGCGGCCTTTGCTTTAATGATGAATGCGCGCGTGAAGACGTCATCCACTTCTCTGCCATCCCATGGATCAGCTTCACCGGACTAACCCATGCCCGGCAATATGATCGCAAGGACAGTGTACCTAAAATCTCCGTTGGCAAATTTTTCAAGCAAGATCAGCGTCTGATGCTGCCGATTGCAATTTTTGTCCATCATGGGCTGGTCGATGCCTATCATGTGCATCAATTTATAGAGGTTCTGGAAGCGGCCTTGTCTGGAAAGACATAAACTTCCACAAGACTGATCTGGAAATCGAATCTGTATCATAAAGTCAAATGCAAAGCAGTCACGCGCTTGCTAAAATGCAGTCAGCAGCTAGAGCTGACTACTTTCCGACAAGGATATGCCATGCGAAAATTTAACCCTGCTGTCGTCTTGCTGTCATGCATGCTGGCAACTGGCAATGTACATGCTGACGACTTTAACGATGGAGTCAGCTACTACGAGCAAGGTGATTTTGCATCTGCACTTGAATCATTCAAGGCAGCTGCAGACAAGGGCAATACCGATGCGCAATTCAATCTGGGCCTGATGTTTTTGAATGGTGAAGGTGTGCCACAAGACTACAAACAGGCATTCAGCTGGTTTGAACTATCTGCCAGCAAGGGCAATGTCAAGGCACAAGTAAATCTGGGGCGTATGTATGCCAAAGGCAAAGGCATGCTGTCGAATCATGGCATTGCTGCGTCATGGTTCAGGAAGGCTGCTGACCAGGGCTATGCCGATGCTCAATACAGCCTGGGAATTTTGCATGTTACGGGGAATGGCGTGGCACGCGACTACAACAAGGCTAAAGAATTATTTCAGAGAGCAGCGAATCAAAGCAATGCCAGTGCCCAGTATCAATTAGGTCTGCTTTACCTGAAAGGTCGCGGCGTCACAAGCAATCTGGTTGAAGCGTATAAATGGCTGAGCCTGGCTGGTGATTATGAAGACAGTGAAGTATTCAGGAAATATGTGGCTGCCAAAATGAGCAAGGATGAAGTTGCAGAAGCCGAGGCATTGGCACAGGACTGGAAACCAGAGAATTCAACTGAATAGCAGGTCTCAGATCTCATATGATGGCAATATGCCCATCATGTAATTGATAATTGCCAGGTCCGGAATCTTCCTTGACCTGCCATTTCTGCTTGCCTATTTGTATTTCCACACCCTCGTGGATTTTTTTGATGATTTTCACACTGGCCTTGTCTATCAGTTCCTGTTCTGCTTCCAGTTCATCCAGCTCTTCTTCCAGGGTATCCAGTTCCGCCAATAAATACATGCGTTTGGCCTCGACTTTCTCACCTACACCTCCCGCGGCTTTTTGCGGATGAGTAGCAAAAAAAGCTTGCAACTTGATTAGTTGATCCAGCTCAGAAGCTTTGCGCCCTATCTGGTATTGTTTGTCATGAACTTGCTGATCCCGATAAGGATCAAACCCGACTTGAATTTGGGTGCGCGTCGCCACTGGTGAACCAATAGAAACTGCGCAAATCGCCAGGGCAGCCTGTGCGCGGCCACCCAGAATATTACCCACATTGGAACCTGGCTTACCGACGATGATCTCCCTCCTTGCCACGAGTTCACACTGCCTGGCATTTTGCTGCAGATGTATGCTGTCGCCCGCCTCTATGTGGGCGTTCTCGGCAAACAGGGCTTGCACTGAACCAGCGCACTTTATCCTTGACGTTGTACCACTGAGGTGCTGCGTGCCCGGCTTTTTTTCTGCCAGACCTATGATCCCACCCGTGACTGCGACGTTGCCACCAGCCGTAATATCCGCCGCTTCCACCAGGCCATTGACGATAATATCTCCAGTCACATTCAGTATCATGCCAGCCTTGATATCACCATCCACATGAATGGTGCCTTCAAAACTGATATTTCCGGTACTCAAATCCACATCGGGTACCTGTAAAACCGGATTGACGATCACGCCATTATCCACCACCACAGGCTGACCGGCATTGGTTGCCACCAGCAAATCAGGATTTGCAGCAGATGGCACTGCGCCCTGCAATTGCGCAGCAAAAGCCATTTCCGGCATGGGTTTGGCCAATATGACCTGACCCTTGATATTCATGCCAAATTTTCCTTGCACCGGCGGAGTTCGCCGCATCAGCTCATCGCCAACGTGAACAATCAGTAGATGGCTGAGCTCGCGAAACTTGATAATCGCCAGTTCGTCTCGTTGTGCAATTTCACTTTTTTGGGCGCCGAACAGTGGCTCCAGTTTCCCTGCCACCCCCTGGCGTGGCGGCTCACCTTCTGCAATCAGCACATGATGACATGCCCCAGCTGCCAGGGCTGCGTCGAGTTCCTTATGCAAAATACCATGAATAATGCCTTGTTCACGCAAGGCATCATTGATCGCACTACCTATGGCTTTACCACCTTGGGCAGGAATCAAGGTCAGGTATGCGGATAATAAATCGTCGGAAACCTCTAGTGAGAACTCAGCATCTCTGCGCTCCCCTATCTGGATTTTTTGCAGTTCTTTTACGTCACGACATAGCTTGATG
This sequence comes from Undibacterium sp., assembly GCF_030683615.1. Taxonomy (NCBI): domain Bacteria; kingdom Pseudomonadati; phylum Pseudomonadota; class Betaproteobacteria; order Burkholderiales; family Oxalobacteraceae; genus Undibacterium; species Undibacterium sp. Next base: position 206,777 of record NZ_JAUXQE010000006.1, on the reverse strand, counting down.
AAGGCCAGTAAAGCCGTACTGTCTCTATAGAAATCAGCGTATTCACTTGCTTGCAATGCGCTTTCGAGACTGGCCATATCCGGGGCTGGACCAGCTGCTGCAGGGTCATATTGCGCAAACAACGTACCAGCAGGTCCTTCTGTAAAAAACGACAAGTTTGTCGATTGAGAAAGCGGTTCGTTCAAGGTGCTTCCTTTGCATTGAAATCCATGCAGAAGTCATCGTGCATGCTTATTACATCATATACAAGCATGCCACGCTGGCAAGTACATTGCTAGCTATACTTTGGTAGATGCTGAAATGCGCGCAAAAAGCCTGTATAAAAGCAAATTAAGACTGCAATGCCAGTTAAAAACACTGTTTTCGCGACACTTCTAAATGCCAGGAAAATGGGAAGAAAAAGTAAGCAAAAGAATTCGTTTATCAAAGAAAAAATGCAAAATAACCAAGCAACTTACTCAGCAGATCTCGATGCCCAAGGCGATATCGCACCGCCATGGGAAAAATTTCCGCATTACGATCGATACACCATAGGCTGGCGCATGGGAGCTGGTGAAACCTGGCTTGGCAAGTGGCGGGATTTTATACAAGAAATGCCCGCTGACTTCGCTGCGCGATTGGCCTACCTGAGACGCCATCCACCCGCACCTTACAATTGGGCTGACTTTGTTAAAGAGACCTTGCATCCTGAGCTTGAAGAAAGACTTGAAGAAGATGATGTAGATAAAACATATCTCAAAGAACTTCAGAATCTGGGTCTGATCGCCTCTGACATTGCCTATCCCACCTGGTTGGCACAACAGGACGGCGTTGCATGGCCATGGGAGTTTGACGAAACCCCAGAAGAAGTAGCGCGCAACTGGACGCGCTATCTGTGGTTTTGGTCACGTCAAGTGGCCGAGCTCAGGCTATGCCCTGACTGGCAACTGCCTGTAGTACCACCAGTATGGGCTGCCTGCACGTCAGCCTTGCAAGAAGCGCAGCCAGGCACGCCAGACTTCAAACAAGGCTTGCTGACACTAACCCGAATGTTATCCGCAAACAAGCTGACACCGCCCTGGCAATTGGGTCTCAGCTTGAATGATTTTGCCGATAGCTATGAAGATGACATGGGCTACGTCGATGCATTCCGGCTTTGGGGCATGTCTGCATTCGATGATGTTGAACATCTGCAAAAATTCCTCAACGACACTGACGCTCCGCAAGCCTGGCAAACATGGGCTTGCGAGCACTTCATCATGGATTTGTGATGAAGTGAACCGTGATACTACTTTGCAGATGGAAATTGCTCGACATGCACCTCACCTGCATGTCCAAAGTAACTGACGTGACGACCCGTTATCCAGACAAAATAACCCACGCATCCTGCGGTCATTGATAGTCTGACAAATTCTGGATAACGCACTTCATCGCGCTGTGCCCCTCGTATGGCAGCCACCAGAGACTGAGCATCGAATACGGCTGGAATCAGGTATTCCTTTTTCCCAAAGTCCAAGGTGCAAACACCACCTTCCTCAAAGTAGTATGTTGTCACTCCAGTGCGATAGTCGACAAAATAGGATGCTACACCCGCATCAACTAGGCTGCCGACGACCTGGCCGAAACTCAGTTTCCCTGCGTATGAATCCTTTGCTAGGGTTTCTATTGCCAGTATTGCTGCATCGTTCATTATTCACTCCTGGTCGTTTCAAAACTATTTAACTGGTATTTCTTTCAGGCCATACACGCAAGTGATTTCCTGCATGATTGCGATCAAGTCCATGCGTTGCTGCGGCAACATATGACCAAAAAACTTTTCGTCATTTTGATCGGCAAGTGCTGCCAGTTTCGGAACCAGATTTTTGGCTTTTCTTGTCAATGTAATTTGTTGGGCACGCCGGTCAACAAGAGATGTTTCCCGACTAAGCAATTCTTTTTTTTCCAGACTTGCAAGAATTTTTGAAATTGCCCCCTTGGTCATGCCCAATTCGCACATCAAATCCGCAGGTGTCGAATCAGTTTTACTGTACAAGGTGCGCAAAGCGACCCACTCAGATATGGATACCCCTGCTGCTTCCACGCTTTTTTCAAAGCACGCGGAAACATAGTTTGAAACATAGCGCAACCAAAAACCCAGGTGCGAATCCAGCGTACTGACAGGCTTTCCTGTCGAGGTAGCTGACGCCATGCTGGAATTTTTTTTCTCACTCATTATTAATAATCTCACACAAGGTTTGATGCATGCATGATAGTTTCCAAGGAAACTAATCGCAAGAACTTTTTGAGGTTCCAATCCTTCAAGATATCAGAGAGCTTTGTCGCTACTCTTAGTTCAGACGAAATTCATGCTGTGGATACTGGCGCACACAAGACCAATACTTAATGTTAATGCGAATCATTTGCATTAACATTTAAATTGAATTAATATTTCGACCTTACATCACGGGGGGAAGCATGCGTTTCAAAAGGAAGTTGATCGTCATTGTCTTGGCTAATCTGGCCACTGGACAAGCTTTATATGCAGCAGCACAAGAACCAGCAGATGGACAACAGGTCGTGGTAACAGCGACTCTGCGCAACCATAGCATTGCCTCAGCACCGGCATTTACCACTGTGGTGACTGCTGAAGATATCGCTAAATCACCAGTAAACAGCCTGGCAGACTTATTGCGCGAAACCGTGGGTGTCAACAATCAGACTGACGGCACAGGCCGTGATGAAATCCAGATCCGGGGGCTGGCAGGCAAATATACGTTAATGCTGGTGAATGGCAAGCGCATCTCTTCTGGCGGCGCCTTGTGGCGCGGCAGTGATTTTGATTTCAGCTCCATCCCTTTGAACAGTATCAAACGGGTAGAAATCGTACGCGGCCCCATGGCTGCCTTGTATGGTTCTGACGCTATTGGCGGTGTGATCCACATCATCACGAAGACGCCTGCCAAGCAATGGACAGGCACATTCAATACCGAGTACCGCAAGGTCGCGACTGGTGAGCAAGGCGATCAATACCGAATAGGTGCGGCCACCAGTGGAGCCTTCAATGAGCGACTCAGCATGGCTATTTCCGGCGAAGTCTATGACAGGCAGCCTTGGTTCAGCACTTCGGCATCTGATCCTACCCGCCCTGCCCGCCTGGAGAAAAAACAATCCCAGAATCTGGTGACGACAACGACACTTAATCTGTCAGATACACAGTCACTCGACTTTGACTTTGGCTATAACAAGGACAAGCGTCCACTCGCTCTGTACTACTACGCCTACAATCCTGAATACAAATTTGAATCCAAGGATTATCGCGAACAGGAAGTCACGCGCTATACCTATGGGATCACTCACAAGGCTACATGGGGCTGGGGTACCACTACTGCGTTCCTGAATCAGGAAGATACCACCATAGATGATTTCAACAGCCGCTACAAAAAACCACAACAGCACGTATTGAAAGAAAAAAATACGTATGCAAAAGTGTATGCAAATACTGAGTTGGGCATTAATAGCCTGACAGCGGGCATCGACTTGCGTCGCCAGTTAATCAAAGACCCGCTGACTTATTTGAAGACCGGTGAGATCAGTACGCGCAGTTCTGCCATATTCGTGGAAGATGAAATCAGCCTGAGCAAGGACTTGCACCTGACACTGGCTGGGCGTGTCGATGACAGCAATACTTTTGGCAATCACTTTTCCCCAAAAACATATCTGTCTTACCAGGTCAACAATGCTGTCACCGTCAAAGGCGGTATCAGCAAAGCATTCAAAGCACCGGATGCCTATCAGTTGAGTCCTGAGTACAGTGTGATCAGTTGCGGCGGAGCTTGCTATCTGTCCGGCAATCCAAATTTGAAGCCTGAAACCAGCACCAACTTTGAAGCTGGTGTTGAAGTACATCAAAAAGGCTGGAACCTGAGTGCCGTGGCTTTCAAGAACGATGTCGATGACATGATCGTCGCCAACTATGATGGCATTAAGAAAACTCGCAATTGGATCAATATTGCCAAGGCCAAGACCAGTGGCATAGAACTGCAGGCAGATGTGGAACTGAGCCCTTCCTTTTCCATCAATGGCAACTATACGCACTTGAAAGCTAACTATACCGATGAGCGCGGCAAGGAAAGCAAGCTGGACAACCGCCCTGCTAATGTTGGAAAACTAGGTGTCAACTGGAAAGCAACGACACACTTGCAAACTGGTCTGACTGCGCATTACATAGGCAGCCAATTCTATGAAAGCAAGGAACTACCAGCCTATACTCGTCTGGACTGGAACCTCTCAGCCCGCCTGCAAGATAACCTGATTTTGCGCGTGGGCGTAAAGAACCTCACGAATGTGAACCTGGAACAAAAGAGCAAAGACTTTGCTTACTTTGAACTAGGCCGCAACTATTACGTGCGTGCCACACTGGCTTTCTAATTTCAGCAAATGAGAAGCTGCAGTTTTTCACCTGCGGCTTCTCTCTACAGAAACATCCTACCTACCCAAACAGGAATAGTCTTGTGTCTATTTTGTTTTTATTACTAACAATCGTAGCTTCCCTCCTCCTGTATCTGTGCCAACGACACCAAGGGTGGTTGCCAACCTCTTTGCCAGCAAAACCTGTGCTTGCGATTACCAGTCTGGTCACGGCACTGGCCTTGTATTGCGGATGGCAGGCTTTCAGCATGGCGACCGCAATATTTGCGTGGCTGGTCATTACCATGCTGGTTCTGGGCTTGCTGCCATTTTTCTCTTTGCTCAAGAAAAAGAAAACACGTGGAGAATAAAGTAAAAAAATTACCCATCCGTGCTGACTGGTGGAGCAAAACCATATCAGGCCTGGTGCTGGGCTTTACGCTCGCGCTGGCGATATCTGGCGTGTTTGCCTGGATAGGCCCAGGCGGCATAGCTGCACCACAAAAAGTGCAGTTTGTCATGTGGCTTATCACGCCGGTATGGATGCTGATACTCAGCTTGATTTATCTGGTGCGCACCGGCGTGCGTGCATTGAAAGGGCTGCTGATTGCCAATGCGCTGGCCTATGCCCTGCTGTTTCTTGTAAAAACTTAGTCGAGTAGTCAATGAAAATCAGAAGTGACATCCTGCGTGTCTATCAATCCCTGCATACCTGGGTAGGGATCAGTGCGGGCTTATTGTTGTTCATCGGTTTTTTTGCTGGTGCCTTGACGATGTTCAAGCAACCGCTGGACCACTGGGTCAGTCCACCGACACCTTCACCCGCCATGGTCAACGCGCAGCACATCGACAGCCTGGCACTACAAGCGCTGGCACAGCACCCTGCTGCGCGCAAAGGCTTCACCATGCATCTGGGTCATCATGACAATAATGCTGCGACCATGAGCTGGACGGCAGGCAGGCCCGGACGTGAGCTGGATTTCTCAGCAAAACAATGGAGTGCCACGCTTGATGAAACGGGTATTCTGCAAGCAAAAGAAGAATTGCCGTCTATCCTGGCGCAAATGATAGACATGCTGCACAGAACAGGCGGGATACCTGGAGAGATAGGCAACGAATACCTTGGTGGCTATCTCATGGGCGTGGCAGGTATTTTGTACTTTCTGGCTCTGATATCTGGCGTGATTCTATTACTGCCGACCATGGTTAAAGATTTCTTTGCCCTGCGCCCTGGCAAGAACCGCAAACGCTTCTGGCTTGATGCCCACAATATCATCGGCATTACCAGCCTGCCCTACCACATCGTCATCAGTGTTACCGTCATTGTATTTGCCTTTCATGATCAGTTTTATGACAGCCTGGCAGAAGTAGTCTATAAAAACCAGGCCATGTTTGGCAAGCCACCGGCAGCAGCAGCCAAACCCTATGAAGCCAAAGACATGCTGCCGCTGACCAGTATCATCAGCAACGTCAAAGCGCAGGCAGGTGACTCAACAATCTCAGAAATACAGTTTTTTGGACTGGAAAGCCTACGCCCTATGGCAAGGGTAGCGCTTGTCAATCCACGTTATTTGGTGCAAGGGCCTGAGGCTGGCTACCTCATACTCCATCCTTATACCGGAGCTGTGATCAATGCCAGCATGTTGCCGGGCAAGGAAAGCACCTGGAGCGCCATCGTCGGCCCCTTCTTTTCCCTGCACTTCGGCAGTTACGGCGGCGACATGATGCGTTGGGTGTATTTCGCCTTTGGCCTGAGTGGTGCCTTCCTGTTTTACTCCGGTAATTTATTGTGGCTGGAAAAGCGCCGTAAAGTACAACGCCGTGACCAGGCAGTGCCAGTGCAAACGCTTTCTACCAGGTTGATGGCTGCTGGCACTGTTGGTGTTTGCCTGGGCTCTGTGGCAGGCGTATGCTTCACCCTGGTGGCGGGCAAATTGTTTGCTGCCACGGCAGAAAATATCAATGTTGTTTATTTATTCGTGTATTACAGCGTCTTCCTGGGTGCGCTGGTCTGGGCATATTTGCGTGGGGCAGCACGTTCTTCGGTAGATTTGCTATGGCTATGCGTGATAGCTGCGCTGGCTATTCCAGCCAGTTCCACCATCATGGTCGCGCAGTCTACATCCAATAGCAGCCTGACTGGAATTGGCGTGGAACTGGTTGCTATCGTAACGGCACTGACATTTGCTTATGCCGCACGTAAGGTTGGCAAGCGAGTCAAGGATGAAACAAAGGACTGTGTCTGGTCTTTACAGCAAAGCTAGTCATTTACTGAAGAAGTATCTTGACCTTGGACTCAAGTCCAAGGTTTAACATGGTCTCTCCTAACTCTGGAGAGACTTATGCATCTTAACAACTACCTGCGCATCGTGCGCGCCAGCGCCTGGTATGACTTGATTGTCACGATAGGTTTTGCCACACCCTGGAGCTTTGCCCTGATTCATCAAAGCATCACACAAATCCATACTGGCCTGGGTCTCGCAGGTGAGTTCCCTGCATTTGCCGCTGCCCATGTCCTGATGGCGAACTTGCTGGGCTCCATCGTCACGATCTGGGCCATCCTGCGCCTGCGTGACACGCGCGTGGTATATGGTCGCTATGACGCCGCCGGGCGTGTCCTGTTCAGCATGTGGCAGTTATATGCAGTTGCTCATGGTGCAAGCCAGATCATCCTGGCGTTCACCGTGTTTGAAATCGCTTTTGGTATTGCGCAGTTACTGCCTGTTGAAAAAGAGGCAGCAACTGATTAGAGCCTCTGCAAGGCATCTAGTAGCGGCACGCAGGCGTCCGCCACCCGGTCCAGGCTAAGTTCACGCAACGCAGCCAGATCGACCTTGTGCTCGCTTTCCAGTCCTGCCCAGGCCAGCAAGGCGGCGCAGGCTTCTGGGTGGTCGAACAGGCCGTGCAGATAAGTGCCGAGTATCAGGTCATCGGGTGAGCGTGCGCCTTCGTCTTCGCCATTGATCTTGAAAACTGGCTGAGTGTCGTTACTGGCATAAGTAATGCCCATATGGATTTCGTAGCCATTGACTTGAGCTGTGCTGGAGTTGAATGCGCAAACACCTGTCACCTGTTGCAGACGTTTTTCTTGCGTCAGCTCAGTGGTGATGTCTAGCAGGCCCAGGCCATCAGAATCACCGGCCTGCCCTTCTACACCATGCGGGTCGCTAATGACTTGCCCCAGCATTTGATAACCACCACAAATGCCGATGACTTTGCCGCCATAGCGTAGATGTTTTTCCAGCACTGCCTGCCAGCCCTGCGCCTGCAAGAATGCCAGGTCAGCGCGGGTGTTTTTACTGCCGGGCAGGATGATCAGGTCGGCAGGCGGTATCACCCCGTCCGGGCCTATGAATTGCAGATCAACGTCGGGGTGGGCGCGCAGTGCATCGAAGTCAGTATGATTGGATATGCGCGGTATGGCAGGCACGATGATGCGGAACTTACCAGCATTGCCCTGGCTGGACTGTATCGCATCTTCGGCATCCAGTTGCAGGCCGTGCAGGTAAGGCAGGACTGCCAATACAGGTTTACCAGTTTTTTTCTCCAGCCATTCAAGACCAGGTTCCAGCAAACGTATATCGCCGCGAAAGCGGTTGATGACAAAGCCTATGATACGGTTTTGCTCTGATTCAGAAAGACAATCCAGAGTGCCGACGAAATGGGCAAACACACCACCACGATCTATATCGGCCACCAGGATGACGGGGCAATCTACGGCCTCGGCAAAACCCATATTCGCGATATCGCGGTCACGCAAATTCACTTCGGCAGGGCTGCCTGCACCTTCAACAATAATCGCCTCATATTGCTGTTGCAGGCGTCCGTAGGATTCAAGCACTGCCCCCATGGCGATGGTTTTGTATTGATGGTAATCACGCGCATCCATATCTGCCCTGACCTTGCCATGGATGATGACTTGCGCGCCGGTATCGGATGAAGGCTTCAACAAGACTGGATTCATGTCAGTATGCGCAGGCAAACCTGCTGCCAACGCTTGCAAGGCCTGGGCACGCCCGATCTCGCCGCCGTCAATGGTCACGGCGCTGTTGAGCGCCATATTTTGCGGCTTCATGGGAACGACGCGCACGCCCTGACGGTACAACAGGCGGCACAGGGCCGCAACCACCGTGCTTTTGCCAGCGTCAGAAGTCGTACCTTGTACCATCAGCGTGGATATTTTCATAGGATAAATTTCTTGTTCACGCGGTCTGTGCAGACTGCCATTCAGCAATCAGTATATGCAATTGCACCAAGCCATGCTGTATCGCTGAAGGACCTGGCGAAAGTATGTCTGCCGATTTAATTTCCAGCACCCTGCCATTTCTTACAGCAGGGATATGATCCCAGCCTTCGCGGGCAATCACGCTGTCAGGCCGGAACTTCTTGCCACACCAGGAGCCGATGATGATATCTGGTGCACGCAGTATGATTTCTGCAGGGTCGGCAATAATGCGCTCTCGGGCACTATGATGCTGCGCCAGGTCAGCAAAAGCATCTTCACCACCAGCGATATGGATCAGTTCTGACACCCAGCCTATGCAGGACATCAGTGGATCATTCCATTCTTCAAAATAAATTTTTGGCCTGCGTGTCCAGCCTGCGCTTTGCTGTTTGACAGTTGCAATTTGCGATTCCAGTTCTGCGATCAACACGGAACCCTGCTCCTGCTTGCCGACTAGGTTCGCCAATACCCTGATCATATGCAAAATACCGCCAACGTCGCGCTGGTTGAAGGCATGCACTTCTATGCCTGCACTGATCAGCTCACGCGAAATCTCGGACTGCATATTTGAATAGGCAACGACCAGATCAGGCTTCACAGCGAGTATGCGGTCTATCTGCGCAGAAGAAAAACCACTGACCTTGGGTTTTTCATCACGGGCGCGGGCCGGTCTGGTGGTATAGCCAGAAATGCCAACCACATAATCTTCTGCCCCCAGTGCATACAAAACCTCCACCGCTTCTGTAGAGAGGCAGGCAATACGTTGATACAGGCTGGCTGAATTCATTTTTTCCCTTGTGGCGGCACCACGGTTTTGTCGCGTTTCTGCCGGGCTTGCTCAAGCGCCTGACAAATCAATTTCGCACCTTCGATAATGCGCGGGCCAGAACGGTTGACCAGATCACCCTCTATAGATACCAGATTATTATTTTTTGTTGCAAGTAAGGTAGGGAAAGTTTTCCACTGCTCAATGCCGCTCACCGCCTGGGTTTTGCTGTCTCCAGTGATGATGACTTCAGGATTTTCCTGCAAGACAGCTTCTGTACCAACCACAGGTGCCGTGGTGGCTAATTTACCAAAAATATTTTCACCACCGCAGGTGCGAATAGCATCACTGACGATGTGGCTGTCATTCAACGTATAGAGCGGCTTGCCCCACACCTGATAAAAAGTCCTGACCTTGCTTTTGCCCTGATACTGACTGTTCAGTTGCTGTACTTGTTGCCTGAATTCAGCCGCAGCTACCTGCGCCTGTTTTTCTGTACCAAACAGACTACCGAACTTGATCAGGGTCTCTGCCACATTATCAAGCTTATGCGGTTCACTGAAGAAATAAGGAATGCCGGAATTGTGCAACATTTCCAACTGTCGTTCGTAGGCACCATGCATCCATACAATGAGCAAGTCCGGTTTCATCGCCAGTATGCGTTCAATATCCAGTTGACGATTGTCCCCTACGCGCGGAATATTTTTTGCCGCCGCCGGATAATCGCTGTACTTGACCGTACCAATTATCCTGTCACCCGCACCTGCAACGTAAATCATTTCCGTCACATGTGGCGACAAACTGATAATCCGCTGTGCAGGCTTCGCCAGGGTAACCTGATTACCCAAGTCATCCGTCACTGTAATAGTCGCCTGTGCATGCGCAGTCAATGCAGCAAATCCGGCAGCCATCAAAAAGTTCAATAACCTGAACATACAACTCCAATACTCAAAAATAAAAACGAAATGCAGAACTCCTTTGCACTTCCTCTGTGCTTACTCTGTGCTTACTCTGTGGTGTATAGCAGGGAATTCGAATGGCATGCCATTCGCCTGCGAAACGAAGATTTCCCAAGAGAAATCTTTCCTCCCTCCGTTCCTCTGTGGTGAGTGGTTTTATTTTTGTGACCCACACCATTCATCCAGACCAAGAACTAGCCGCAACCAGCCAGCTTCACTCCCCGGCAATCCAAAGCGCAGGCCATGCGGCCTATGTGCCCCCGGCGCAAACCAACGCAACCAGATGCCACGCTCTGCCATGAACTGCCACAACTGTTCCGACTTATCGTCCAAGTCTTGATGACTGCACCACTGAAACAAATCAGTACCTGATGAACGCATGTCATGCGTTTTCAAAAGCTGGCGCAATCGTTCACCTTCTTGCTGCAAACGTTGCGCTGTCTGCATTTGCCATTGCCGGTCATTCAAAGCAGCGATGGCAATTTGCTGAGCTGGCCCGCTGACACTCCAGGGCCCTAGATAATTTGCCAATTGCTGTAACAAATTCTGTTCAGCTGCGACAAAACCCAGACGTATGCCAGCCAAACCAAAGAACTTGCCCACTGAGCTCAAGACGATCAAGCCAGGCTGATCTGTATGGTTAGCCACACTCATATCGGGCACGGTATCGGCAAAGGCTTCATCAACAATCAACCAGCCACCACGTTCAGCCAGTTGCGCAGCCCAGCGCAAAAGCTGGGCTGGTGTAATGAATTCACCAGTAGGATTATTTGGATTACACAGAACCACAACATCTGCCTGTTCGACGGCAGCATGCAACTCCGCATAAATGCATTCAGTCACCGCGTGCCCTGCTTGCCGCCACTGATAAGCATGTTCGGCATAGCTGGGGGCTGACACAGCAACCAGCGCAGCCTGGCGCAAGCGCGGCAAGGCTTGTATCACGGCCTGCGAACCTGCCACAGCCAGCATCTGTGGCGCGCGATAATAAGACTGTGCTGCTTGTACCAGCGCATCAGAATACTCAGGCAAGCGATGCCAGGCATTCGCTGCCAGTTGCGGTGCCGGATAAAAGTGAGGATTGATACCGGTGGACAGGTCCAGCCAATCTCCCAGCGCACGGCCAAAATGGCGCACCGCATCGCGCAGATTGCCACCGTGTTCAAGCATGAATGACTCCACTCAAAAATATGGCCGCCAGCAAGGCTACGCCACACCACAAGGCAGCGCCAGTTTCTACCAGACGCAAGGCACGCAGAATATCTGCTGCATTCGCTGTATCGCCCTCACCCAATGGTGGCCGGACTTCGGCCACGCCGTCATAACTGGCTGCGCCCCCCAAAGCCAGGCCAAGCGCACCAGCACCGGCAGCCATTACTGGCCCCGCATTGGGGCTAGGCCAGCCAGGTGCCTGACGCTGCCAGCATTGCCATGCCAGGCGGGTCTTGCCCAATATCGCATAGGTGCATGCAGTCAGACGAGCGGGTATCCAGTTCATGACGTCATCCGCGCGTGCTGCCACACAGCCAAAGCGCAGGAAGCGTGTGGAGCGATAGCCCCACATGGCATCGAGAGTATTCACGAGACGGTACAAGACGGCACCCGGACCACCCAGCAAGATGAACCAGAACAAGGTAGCGAAAACGGCATCACAGCCGTTTTCGAGCACGGATTCGACGCTGGCTTTGGCCAGGTAGGCTTCATCCGCATTTTCTGTATCACGGCTGACGATATAGGAAGTGCGTTTTCTGGCTTCGGCCAGATCACCAGTCTGCAAGGCAGTGGCTATAGCGGCATTATGTTCGTGCAAGCTGCGCAAGCCCAGGCAAAAATACAGCAATATTATGTGCAAAATCGGCGCCAGCCAGAGGCTGAAGCGCTGTGCCAGTAGCACCACCACCAGGCTCAGCGCGACCAATGGCAAGACCGCCAGACACCAGGCCAATGCCCCTGTCCAGCGGGTAGCAGTGGGTTTGTTCAGACCGCGCTCTATGGCATTTACCAGATTACCAAAACCCACCAGCGGGTGGAACTTCTTCACCTCTCCCAAACCCGCATCCAGCAAAATGCCGAGCAGCAGACATAGCACCATGATCAGTCCATCCTGCATCAGCATGGTTTGCCTTTCAAATACAGCGGCAAGCCAGCAGCAACCCAGATCACATGATCCGCAATGGCGGCGACAGACTGATTCAGTCGTCCCGCTTCATCAACAAACCAGCGCGACACCGCCCCCATGGGGACGATGCCCATGCCGACTTCATTCGATACCAGGATAATCTGACCCGGTGCCTGCACCAATGCATCCAGCAATGCCTGACGTTGCGTGGCAAACTGCGGTGGCGGAGAAATGTGACCTATCTCTGGAAAGTCTGTCTTTACTGAAAACAGTAGATTCGACAGCCAGACCGTCAGGCAATCGACGAGGATGATATTGTCTGCACGGCTATGCTCCATAATGGTCGCGCCCAGTGCCAGACTTTGTTCCAGCGTGCCCCAATGCGCGGGGCGGCGAGCACGATGATGGGCAATGCGTTCCTGCATTTCAACGTCGCCTGCCTTTGCGGTTGCCAAGTAAAGCACTTCCTGCTTGCCTTCACTAAGCCTGCTCGCCAGTTGCTCAGCAAACGCACTCTTACCCGAACGCGCACCACCAAAAATCAGGCTGGTACGTTGCGCGGTACTCATATTTTATCTCTTAAGAACAGTGCTGCCGTTGCTGACGGATTAGAAGCAAAGTAAGCATGAAAATAAGAGGCACGTACATTGCCAATGCGGTAAATAGCTTCGCCCTGCTGCTGAGTAGAATGTTTAATCGTATGGCTGCTAGCCGCCAATATCGTTTCAAAGCGCGAGTAATGAAAAGTATGCCCGCGCAATTCGCCCTGCGCAGTCGCCCATGCCTGCGCACCCAGCGCTGCCAGCCTTTTTTGCATGATGACTTTGCCTGACAATATGCCAGCCATGGGCCATCTTTGCTCCTGTTGATCCACCAGGCCTTCGGTAATGGCCATCATGCCGCCACATTCTGCCAATATCGGCATGCCTTGAGCATGTGCGGCGTGCAGGGATGCCAGCCAGTTATTGGCCTGCGTCAGTGACTCTGCATGCAATTCAGGATAACCGCCGGGCAGGTACAGGGCATCAGCTCGCTCTGGAATCGCTTCATCAGCAAGAGGCGAAAAGAAAACCAGTTCTGCACCGAGTCCGATCAGGCATTCAATATTGGCTGGATAGATAAACGCAAATGCTGCATCACGAGCAATGGCAATGGTTTTACCAGCCAAATTCCCGGCAGTTTGCAATACATGCTGAGCCTGATGCTCATGCAATTCAAAACTGGTGTCTGGCAAGGCATCCCAGGCCTGCATATCCAGCTCCAGGCTGTCGGCCATGACATCAAGTATGGCTTCAATGCGATCCACTTCCTGAGGCAAGACCAGCCCCAGGTGCCTCTCTGGTAAAGCCTCTTCCTGACGGTGCAGGCAGCCGAGCAAGGGGATATCACGCATGGCAGCTGCCACCATCTTGGCATGACCTTCTGAGGCTATGCGATTGGCAATGACGCCTGGCAGATGCACCGGCCCAAAATCACGCAAACCCAGGGCCAGTGCACCGACTGTCTGCGCCATGGCAGAGGCATCAAGCACAGCCACAACAGGCACACCAAAGGCGCGCGCAAGATCGGCTGATGATGGATTGCCATCATACAGGCCCATGACGCCTTCGATGAGGATAACGTCGGCATCCATCGCCGCACGTGCCAGCATGCCTTCAGAGTCAGCCTGCCCTACCATCCACAAATCCAGCGAATGCACAGCTGAGCCACAAGCGCGCTCCAGCATCATGGGGTCGATAAAGTCTGGGCCGGTTTTAAATACACGTACCGTCTTGCCCAGCTTCACCAGCTTGCGAGCGAGTGCTGCTGTAGTCGTAGTTTTTCCCTGGCCTGAGGCGATAGCCGATATCAGTACGACCTTGGCGCTGGGCCTTACCATTCCACACCTGCCTGCGCCACGATACCTTCTTTGAAGGCATGCTTGATGACATTCATTTCTGTGACAGTATCGGCAATGGCAATAAGTTCTGGCAATGCACCGCGACCGGTGACGGCGACGTGCTGCATTTCTGGCCTGCCGTCAAGATCGTCAATCACCATCTGCAAATCCAGGTAATGGTATTTCAGAGCGATATTAAGTTCATCAAGCACCACCAGGCCTATCGCAGGGTCATTTAAAAACCGTCTTGCCTGCTCCCATGCGACGGCGGCTTTTTCCATATCGCGTTCACGGTTCTGGGTGACCCAGGTATAACCTTCACCCATGGCATGAAATTCGACTTCATCAGGAAAGCGGCGCAAGAAAATCTCTTCGCCAGTCGACATAGCGCCCTTGATAAACTGAACCACACCGACCTTCATACCATGCCCCATGGCGCGCATGACCATGCCGAAAGCACTGGAGCTTTTACCCTTACCATTGCCAGTATGCACCAACAAAACACCCGTCTTGCGCTGCGCCTGCTCAATCTTTTCGTCCATCATCGCCTTTTTGCGTTGCATGCGGCGTTCATGACGAGTGTTGATATTATCGGTCTCGGTTTCTGGCTTTGGTGGCATTGCACTTGTCATGGTGATAGTCTGTGTGATGGTTTGTTGTGATGTTTAGTTTTGCGGCAGGAATATGGTTTGCCCGCCATGTGTGAAACGTTCTATTGGGTGCCCAAGACAAATGCTGAGTTGGGATGCGCTGAATATGTCGTCTGCTGGCCCAGCTTGCCAGCCACCATCACCCATCAACAACAGGGCGTGGGTGGCAATGCGGTAAGCCATATTGAGGTCATGGCTGACCATAACGACAGCCTTGTTTTGTTGTGTATCTTCTTTACTGCATAAACGGGCAAACAATTGCATGACGCTGACCTGATGACCCAGATCAAGTGCATTCGCTGGTTCATCCAGCAGCATCCATCTGGCGTCCTGAGCCAGCAAAGCAGCAATGGCCACACGCTGTCTTTCGCCGCCAGAAAGGCTACGTACATCGCGCTCTGCCAGATCGGCGACATCCATCTCGCGCAGCGATGACATGGCAATATCCATGTCATCATTGTTTTCCCAGTAATGTGCGTCCTGATAAGGATGGCGGGCGCTGAGTACAGTATCCAGCGTAGAATAGCCAAAAGCGTCTGCCCTGCCCTGCGGCAAGAAAGAACGCTCACGGGCAAGCGCTGTCAAAGACCAGTCTTGCAGCGGTTTGTCATGCAAATAGACCTGGCCGCTTTCTATGGGACGCAATCCAGCCAATGTGCGCAGCAAGGTACTTTTGCCAGCACCATTGCGGCCTATGATGCACCAGCATTCACCGGGCTGTATCTGCCAGTTGAGTTCGCGCACAAGTACACGTTTTCCTACCGATATATTGAGAGAACGGATGTCCATCAGCGCCTCCTCAATTGATGCAGTTGCAGCAGGAACATGGGCACGCCTACCAGGGCAGTAATGACACCAACCGGTAACTGCTGTGGTGCGACCACGGTACGGGCCACCGTATCTGCCAGCACCAGGAAGCAGCCACCTGCCAGCGCCGCAGCAGGTACCAGCAAGCGGTGATCCGGCCCAAAGGCAAAGCGGCAGATATGCGGCATGATGAGCCCGACAAAACCTATGCTGCCCGCATTGCTGACTGCGCTGGCAGTCAGCAATGCAGAACATAAAAACAGCAATTGACGCAGGCTGCCAATATTGACGCCCAGAGTACTGGCATTGTCAGCATGCATGGCAGCGACATTGATGGAGCGTGCATTGCGCATGGCGAACAACAAGATGGCGCCGAGTATCAACCAGGGCAGATAGCGCGACTGGGTATTCGACAAATCACCTATCATCCAGAACACCATGCCGCGCAAGCGGCTGTCTGGCGCAATCGACAGCATGAGAGTGATGATGGCACCGCAACCAGTGGCAACGATAACACCAGTCAGCAACAGGATAGGTGCACTGCCATCGGTACTACCCGCACCGCGCAAGTCGCGGTAAGCAAGGCCAAACAGCAACAGCGCAACGGTAATCGCACCGACAAAAGCAGCCACATCCACGAGCCAGAATGCACCGAAAAACAAGATGGTCGCCAGCGCACCGACAGATGCTCCACCGGATATACCGAGCACATAAGGATCAGCCAGCGGGTTGCGCAACAGCGCCTGCATCATCACACCGGCCAGCGCCAGCGTGGCACCTGTAACGAAACCAGTCAGTGCACGTCCGAGGCGCAAATCCAGCAAACTGCCAGGCAAGGTCGTTGGTGGGCCACGCAACAATTCCAGCAAGGCTTGCCATAATTCAGCAAAGCTCAGGGACACTGAACCGCAGACGCAGGCAATCAATATGCTGCCTACAGCTGCGGCGAATAAAATAGGGAGAACCAGACCAGCACGTTGAGCGACCGCCATCCTGGGGGATTGCTTGCGCTGTCGTGCAGAAAAATAAGACGCCATCATCGGTCTGGTCCAAAAGAAAAAACATGTTTTGATGTGCAGCGTCTTTTGAAAAACCAGACCTGCACATCAGGCTATCAGCTTGCGATGTGACGTGCGATGCAGCCGTATCAACCATTTCGCTTCACATCAATGCCAGACTTATTTAAAGCCGTAGTTCACGCCAACAAATACATTGGAACCGGCTGTTGCATAATTTCTCGCCAATTCGTAGTCTTTGTTTAGTGCATTATTCCAGCGTGCCAGTACAGTCGTGTTTTTCGCAACCTCATATGTTGCGTACAAATTCAGCAAGTTATATGAGCCCAGGACTTTGGTGTTGGCAGCATCATCATAACGGTCTCCCGAATAAATGGCTTCTACACCAAGCTTTGCGTTTGCAAAGGAATACTCTGCAGCTAAAGTACCATGCTGTTTGGCACGGCGTGCCAGGCGTTTATTTGCCGTGTCGTCTTTAGGATCCTGAATATCGATGGAGCCACGCACTGTAAGGTCAGCAAAACGGGTTGTGCCGCCGATACTTAAACCAGACAGAGTTGCCTTGTTGACGTTGCGTGCACAGCCAAAAGAATAACCAGCAGGACAATCCTTGGAACCAGCGGAAACCAGCAAATCAGTTGCTTTGTTTTGATAATACACTGCACTCAGTTGCGTATCACCTTGCTCAAAATACACGCCGATTTCTGCATTTTTTGCTTTTTCAGGCTTATTAGTGGCAACACCATAACCCTGGTAATACAACTCATTGTAAGTTGGTGCACGGAAGCTGGTGCCGTAGCTGGCATTGACGCGCAAAGCATCGCTTAAGCGGTAGCCGTATGCCACGCTACCCGTAGTATTGGAGCCGTATTGTGAGCTACGATCATTGCGTAAACTAGCGCTGGCCAGATGTGCATCGTGTTTGAATACATAAGATGCAGCAAAAGAATTCGTCGTACGTTTCGTACCGTTGATACCCACCGATGGGATACCCCCAGACACCGAATCAACTTTTTCCTCGCGCGTTTCTGCGATCAATTGCAATACATCTTTACCGATACGGACATCATTTTGGAAGCTAAGGCTGTCCTGATGTGTATCAATCTGGCTCTTGCCATATGATGCATCGGTAAAACCTTTATCTGCTGCTTTGGCATATTGCAGAAATGCCGACCAGTTATCTGTGAACTTGCCACGACCGAAGACGGCGATGGTTTCCAGCTTCGAAACACTACGGTCATCTTTTGATGCACCAGCATCAAACTGCGCATCATTGCGACTATGCAAAATGCTTGCGCCCAGCTCATAACCCTTACTAATTTCCCATACCAAACGACCATTAAAGCTGTCCAATTTGTAACCATCTTTATCTGGGTTATAGGTGAATGTACCTGCGCCCGGTTTGCTGGCAGAAAAACCATCACTTTCTTCGCGTGCAGCATTCAAACTCAGGCTAAGGTTATTTGCCACAGAACCAAAGATACCTGCATGCAATTTGTGTGTATCATAGCTACCCAAACCAGCCGACATGGTAGGAGAGAGAACACCAGTACCTTTTTTGGTGAATACCTGAATAACACCACCCATGGCATCAGCACCATACAAACTGGACAAAGGACCATACACGACTTCGATACGGTCTATTTGTGACAATGGAATGGAAGACCAGGTAGCGCCACCGGTAGTGGAAGAGCCTATGCGTACGCCATCAATCAACACCACGTTTTGCGCGTTGCTACCGCCACGCAAAAAAACGGAAGAAGAAGTGCCAGGACCACCGTTGCGGGTAATTTCTATGCCGCGTTGCTGTTGCAACAGATCGACAACAGAAGCAGCGCCGGATCTGGCGATATCTTCTGCCGTGATGACGACATTGTCAGCCAGCACATCCTTGGCGGCTTGCGTCTGGCGACCAGCGGTAATGACCACGCTGGAAGCAGCGCCTACAGCAGCAGTTTGCGCAAAAGCGAAGGTGGATGGGAATGCAGCGGCAATGGCCAGGCTGAGGGCAAGCGGTTTGAATGCAGATGTCATGATAATTCAGAAAAAAATGGAGCAAATAGCCGACGTCCCCGCAGGCTACTTTGAACAAAGCAATAAGGACAATTGATCGTCTACTACAGGTCCACTCAGGCAGCCTGCACTATCAGGATTTCGCACGACGCCAATCAACATGGCAATCCATGCGCATCTGTTGCACGAAAGTTCCCCGTCCGTATTGCTTCACTTATTCTGGCCGGTATCCGGGCTGACAAGTATCACCATCTGACCTTCCCATGCACTTAGCACAGTGGTATTGGAAAATGGCTGGCTGCGTGTGAACTACAAACATGTTCTAAATTCGCAGCAACTTGTACACCGTTGCGGGGGCAGCACACTTTTGCAAGAGCTTAGTGTTTCCCGTTTAACCGCGGATATGAATATACCCGCGAGCACCAAAACCCCGCCATTCTATAGACAGATGGGGGCAGCCGCAAGTTTGGGAGATTTAAAAGTTGACGCAGTTCAGTTTATTAACTTATTGAAAACAAAGCAGATTTACTTTTAAGCGAGCCCTGATTCAGCTCAGATGGGCTGTCTTGGAAATCCATGCAGTCACCAGTTCAGTGTGCAATTGCGACATTTCCGAGAGTTGTATGCCAACATGATAAACCTCACCACTGAGAATGGCATGCCTGACTGTGCCTTTGCAACTGACCTTGTAAATCTGGGATTCCTGAAAGATGCCGGGGATTTCTATTAGCATGGGGTAACTACGTTGCGGGATCAGGTTTTCAGTGGTGTGTATGAGCACACCCTCTGCCGAGATATTGACCAGCTTGGCAAGAACCAGTTTACCGTCAGGCAATTTGACGCCTGCACGCCAGGTCACAGTAATACGCGGGGATCTCCTGAGTTCTATCATGCAATGACCATGGGAAACATGGCTTTATTGTCAGTCTTGCGTAAATACTATCTGCATTAAGTGTTAAATACCAGTATTTCCTGATATTCACCAAAGGCGAGGCTGAGGTTTTGTGCACACACCACACCTGCCAACTCCTCAGCCGCCATACTTACTTGCCAAGCCAGCAACATGCGCATGACACCGGCATGGGTAACTACAATGGCGTCTGGTATGTTCCGTGCATGCATGTCAACCAGCCAACTGAGCGTGCGTTGCGCCAGGTCTATGGCTGATTCCAAACCGCCAGGTTTATAGCTGGCGGGGGCTGCGGCCCATGCGTCAATTTCGGTTCTTGGGATGTTGTCCCAGGCTTGCATTTCCCAAACGCCAAAATTGAGTTCTTTCAAACGATCATCAAACAGAGGCTCGGCATGCAATAGCCTGGCAAGACGGGCGCAACGCTGCAAAGGGCTGGAAAACACTGGCAAACCTGGCCGCAACTGACTGGATAGTTTCTGCACCAATGCGTCACAGTCAGCTTGACAGACATCGACATCCGTTTGCCCATAGCACAGACCTTCAGCTATCTGTGGCTTGGTGTGCCGGAGCAAATGCAGGCGCATATCAGGTCACCTGAAAAGCCAGCAAACCCAGATAGATAGCCACTTCTGCCACTTGCTGGGTGGCCCCCAGACAGTCACCTGTAAACCCGCCTATCCTGCGCTGAAACAGGCACGCCATACGCCAGGTCAGCAATAACATCAGGCCCAACGCCAGCAACAATCCATGCAACGAAAAGGGAAAAAAATGTAAAAGCACTGCGCCTGGCAACAACACTGTCAGACAGGCGACGAGAAATTCACCTGAGTGCATTTCCTGTGCCAATGGCTTGGCCTTGCCTTCATGCCTTGCATATTGCATGAGCCAGATCAGGCTACAAGAAGCCAAGCGCGACAAGGGATGCGCCAGCAACAAGGCTGGCACGATCATCGAAGCAGGCAAGCTGATCAATAATGTCAGCTTCAAGGCCAGCATCAGTAAGATACCGATGGCACCATAGGCACCGACGCGTGAATCCTTCATAATTTCAAGCACGCGCTCTGGCGTCATGCCACCACCAAAGCCATCGCAGACATCGGCAAAACCATCTTCATGAAAAGCGCCAGTCAGCAAGACGCCTGCAACGGTAGACAGCACAACTGCTACCGCATGTGGCCATAATTGTACTGCGGCGACATAGACACCGGCACAGCCTGCGCCGACTACCCAGCCAGTTGCCGGAAAATAGCGTGAAGACTGGCGCAGCCAGTCAGGCTCAAACCCCACCCACGCAGGGATGGGGATGCGGGTAAAAAATTGCAGGGCAATGAAGAATAGGCGTAGTTGATGCAAACCGACTCCAGCAATAGGAAAAACTATGTTAGTCGCTGCTTTTTTCACTGACCTGTGCTGAGGCAAAAGTAGCCATCTGGTTCAGGAAATTCACCGCCGCTTGCAACATTGGGTACACAAGTGCAGCTCCAGTGCCTTCGCCCAGACGTAAATCCAGTTGCAACACTGGCTTGACCTGCAGAGCCTGCAACATACGGGCATGTCCGCTTTCATCTGATTGATGAGAAAACACACAATAATCAAGTATCGCTGGATGCATCCTGGCTGCCACCAGCAAGGCGCTGGTGACGATGAAGCCATCTATCAGCAAGACCATGCGGCGCTCTGCCGCTGCCAGCATGGCACCGACCATGGTGGCAATTTCAAAACCACCAAATGTAGCCAGCACATCGGCAGGCGCTCCTACATTTGCATGTAAGGCCACGGCGGCTTCAATCACAGCCTGTTTATGGCGTATGCCTTCGGCAGACAAACCTGTACCAGCACCTACACAATCAGCGACAGGAACACCTGTCAGCTTGTGCATGAGTGCAGCCGCGGCCGTGGTATTGCCTATACCCATCTCGCCAAAACCCAGTACATTGCCAGACAGAGCGGCCACCAGTTCAGCACCATTTTTCATCGCAGTCTGGCATTGGGCAGCAGTCATCGCCGGTTCTTTGGCAAAATTGCATGTGCCATTGGCGACTTTCATGCTCAGCAGCTTTTCGCGCGCACCAAAATCATGGTTCACGCCAGTATCCACTACATGTAAGGCAATACCATTCTGGCGCGCAAAGACATTGATCGCGGCACCATCAGCCAGAAAATTCTCCACCATCTGCCAGGTCACATCCTGTGGAAATGCAGAAACACCTTCTGCCACCACGCCATGATCCCCCGCAAACACAATAATGGCAGGCCCACACAGTGATGGTTGCGTGGTTTGCTGTATCAAGCCTATTTGCGCTGCCAGATGTTCAAGACGGCCAAGACTGCCCAAGGGTTTGGTCTTGTTGTTGATGGCGGCGGCGAGCTGGGCTTCCAGTGCGGAATTGGCGCTGCTGGCGATATTGAAATTAAGCATATCTCGAGGTCAATAGTAAAAACGGTCAAGCAAAATGACTACCCAGGTAGCCAGAGCAATCAACACTGTCAGCAAGACAGCGGCACTGCCAAAGTCCTTGGCATTCTTGGACAAGGTATGGCGCTCAAGCGAAACACGGTCAACCACTGCTTCAATCGCTGAGTTAATCAACTCTACGATCAGGATCAGGATCAGTACCGCTATCATCATCAGCTTTTCAAAGGCCGATACTGGCAAAAACAGGGCGATGACAGAGCCCGTGACGACCAGCACCAACTCCTGGCGGAAAGCATGTTCGTTTTTCCAGGCGGAACAAAGGCCATCGATGGAATAAAGGAAGGCCGAAAAAATACGGCGCAGGCCACTTTTGCTTTTGAATTCACTGACAGCTTGTTCTTTTTCAGACATTTCTCTTCCTTATCCTAGATGCAGATGAAGGCCAAACCTGGATGCCTTCGCTCAGGTGGCGAATTTTACAGGACTATAAGTCAGGGACAAGCAGATTTACTTGCCGTCAACAGAATTATTGCAAGTGCAATTGATGCATACCTATGATGATGTTACATTTTGACAGCGAAGCAGTGACGTTCATTTCACATTGTGGTATAACTTATATATTGCAGCGCACCAACCACAATATGAAAAACGATACACCTTCGTCAGAGAAAACTTCCATCCAGGTCATAGAACGCATGGTGTCCTTGCTGGATGCCCTGTCACGTTACCAGGATCCGGTCAGCCTGAAGGAATTGGCCATCGTTACTGGCTTGCACCCATCAACTGCTCACCGCATCCTCAATGATATGGTGCTCACACGTTTCGTTGATCGTGCCGACACTGGCTCATATCGCCTGGGCATGCGTTTGCTGGAATTGGGCAATATCGTCAAAAGCCGTCTGGATGTGCGTGAAGCCGCGCTGGAATTCATGCGCGCCCTGCACCGCCAAACCAACCAGACCATTAATCTGTCGGTACGCCAGGGCGACGAAATAGTTTACATAGACCGCGCCTTCTCTGAGCGTTCTGGCATGCAGGTGGTACGCGCCATCGGTGGCCGTGCCCCACTACATCTGACATCCACTGGAAAATTGTTTTTGTCTCTGGATGAACCTAAGGCCATCCGCGCGTACGCCACTCGTACAGGCCTGGCCGGGCATAATAAAAATTCCATCACTGATTTGGCAAAACTGGAAAAAGAATTGGCTGCGGTTCGGGAAAATGGCTACGCCAGGGACAATGAAGAACTGGAACTGGGTGTGCGCTGCATGGCAGCAGGCATTCATGACGACAGCGGCAAAATGATTGCTGGCCTGTCTATTTCTGCGCCTGCTGACCGCCTGCAGGAAGAATGGCTAAGCAATCTGACTGAAACAGCGAGGCAGATTTCTTTCACCCTGGGCTACATGGAAACGAGATAAAAGGGAATACCTTTGCCAGCACTGGCTTAGCCCATGATACGGTCATGGGCTAAGCAAATCATCTTTCCAAACTAGCCAAGGTACTCGATGTAATCAAAGCCATGTTGAATGGAGCCAATAACTTTCAGCTTATTCTCCTGACCTTCAGTAAAACTGGCCAAAGTCCCAGCAAAACTGATTTTATTGGCACTTAACTCATTTTTCCAGTAGTCGTAACCCGCCTGATCTGGGATACGACCCAAGATATTTTTGTACAAAGTCGTCAAGAAAGTATCAACTGAGGGATTTGCACCATAAAGCGTCTGGAATTCTTTCGATTGCATAAATCCCGCTGCGACCGTCGTCAAGTTAGAACCATTGTCCATATCCTTGATCCAATATCCGAGACCGGCCAGATCTGGGGTGCGACCAAAAGCAGCCTGATATATCCTGTAAGCCTGACCAGCAGTACCATCAATATCAAGCGCTACCGACACATCTGCAAATTTGAGTCGCTCAAGGCTGTTAAGTGTATCTACTCCTTGAGAATTTGGTTTACTCACATTGAAACCCGTATTGTTTCCCGCAATTGAATAGGTGCTTCTCAAACCAGTGTACTGGGCAGTATCAAGTCCAGCGGCGCCATCAAGAAAGTCGTCGCCACTACCACCAACAAAGAGGTTGTTGGAAGCATTGCCAGTGAACTTGTCGCTAAAAGCAGTACCGATGATATTCTCTATCGTTGCATCGAAAGCGATAGATAAATTATTGATCGCTGCATCCCCGGCAGCAACGCGCCCCACAGAATTCAATGAACCCGGTGTAAGATTAATGGTGGCAGCCAATGTTGCCTTGGATACGTCAATAGTATCGACTCCGCCAGTATCATTGATGATCTTCAGCGTCTGCCCATCAGCATCTCCATAGGAGTAGGTATCATTGCCTGTATGAAATGGTCTGCTTCCATACAAATACTTCAGGGCCAACATATCGTAAGTCGCAAAAAACTCGCCTTGCTGGTTTTGCGCGATCGGATTGTAGGACATGATGGAAATCCAGCTACTGTCCTCGGAAGTCGCCAGATAGTTACCCGCCTCAACACTTGGCGGCTCACCGGCATTATAGTTACCAGGATGGTTAAGTCCTATCGCATGTCCTATTTCATGAATCAGTATCTTGTAAGCATCACTGCCTTTTTGATAACTCACATCCATGTAAGTTGTCGACATGAATAAATCACCACTGCCCGCACTGAAGGTTGAACCATCCGATGCAGGCACGGGTAGTTTGGCATATCCGGCGCTCTTCTCCTGGATATTATTCGCCAGCCTGATGCCAGACTGGATATCAGCCTCTGCAACCTCCTTGAAAGTTACATTCAACACTTGGGATATCTCAGCAAAGATGGCTCGGGCAGCAGCCATCTGTTCCACAGTGAAAGCCTTGAACCCGTTTTTATCAGAATCGGAAGCATAGGAAGCTGGAGATTTGATAAAGCTAAAGCTGATCTCTACCGGGGTTCCTAGCGCCTTGCCCGCATTCCAGCGGTAATTAATATCATCAATAAGTACATCTATCCTGTAGTCGCCCGAAAACGGCTTAGCAATAACTGTTTTTTCTTGCATGATCATGTCCTTTCAATAGATTGAAAACACTCGGGCAAAAAATAGAGCGCAGCAGAAGCGTGGAAACTCAAGTAGACGAAGAATATAAGGAACAAATTTTACGCCGCAGCGACAACCAAACCGTTGCTTTTTGGGCGCGCAAAGTAACTAAACTTTAAATTGCTTTGGTGGCACCGAAACAAATCAATTCTCGATGTAAAACTTCGCTTTTTTCATGAGGAATTAACTTGATTATCTCCCTGCTGCACCAACCTGCCAAACACGAATAGTGTAGCATATTCGAAATGCAAAAAAAACAAGGCCAGCGAAACCGCTGGCCTTGCGTTCGAGTCAATCCATCACACTTATTTATAGGCACCCGCACCAACAAAATAATCATCAACTTTTTCGAAGTAACTGGACTTGGTTTCCAGGGCCTTAGTGACAGGGTTTGGCCATTGATAGTCAATCCAGCCGTCATTCTTGGTTTTGAGAGCAGTGATCATATCCCTGATGATGGGCTTGCCTTCCACTTTCAAATCCAGCAAATTCTTACCGACCATCTTGGGATTGGCGCCATGAGACAAGTTCAGACCATTCATGTCATACACAAACAAATACAGGTCGCGGTCATGAAAGTCTTTGTTTGCGGTGTCATTAAAATCGGCAAAAGCTTTTTCCTTACCATTTTTTTTGATGTGGGCGATCCCTTTTTTCACCATGGCCTGTGCTTGCGCTGTAGTTCCGCGCTCCTCCCTCGCAATGGCTGACGAAGACATAAAGAAACCCATCGCTGCCAGCAAAAACAGTTTACTCATTAATTTCATGACTTATCTCCTTGTTGTGTCCAGCCATCCTGGCCAGAATCCGGTTGTTATTGCTTTGCAGAATCAATCATTCATTATTTGCTTTCCTTCGTCCAGCGTTACTCACTGTGCAGTGCAATAATTTTACAATTTCATGTTTAGTTTCACACCAGCATAGAGCATATTTGCATTTATAGTTAAGCACATTAACAACACCGTCAACATCAAATTTACGTAACAGTTTTCCCAGTTCTTTTGCCTGGCCCACAGTGTGCAGGCAGCACCAATAAAAAAGCCAGTGCAATAAATGGCACTGGCTGTTGACTTACTTGTCTGATTTTAAATTTTCGCCCCAAAGCGGTCAAAACGTGGCGAATAATACCGATCACCATTCAGTGAATACATCAGGCGCTTTACCTGACCAGTAATCAACTCACGCTTTACCAGACCAATGTAGCGGGAATCCCGGCTATTATCCCGGTTGTCTCCCAGCATCATATATTCGCCTTCAGGGACTTTGACGGGGGCGAAAGAGCGAAGAGCTTCACGCTCTGGCATGACAATCATTTCATGTTGCAGGCTGCCTAAGCGTTCTTTGTAAACCAGTTGCTGGCCTTGGTATTCACGTTTTGGCGTCAAATGGTCATCGCTGCGAGGCTCTATGGGTTCATAGGCGGCTGCCACACCATTAATAAAGAGTTTTTCTTCGCGCATCTCCACCACATCACCTGGCAGGGCTACCAGGCGCTTGATCAGGCGCACACCATCTTCCGGCGAGGTGAAAGTGACTACATCACCACGTTGCGGATCGGACACATGTTTGAGGATGACATCAGTGAATGGCAGCTTGACGTCGTAGGCCAGGCGGTCACAAATCACGCGATCCCCTTCCAGCAGGGTCGGATACATGGAGCTGGTGGGCACAATATAGTAATCAGCCAGCGCGCTACGTACAAAGACCATGCCCAGCATGAGTACGATAAAACCTTTATTGTCGGCCAACAGTTTTTTGAGCTTCACAGTAATCTCCAATGACAAAGCAAAAAATATAAATCAATAAATTACCCTTGCCCTGCATAGACAAAACAATACCCCGAAAGTTCGGGGTATTTTTAATCTTGCTGCAAAAACTATCTGGCAAGCAGATTATTTTGCATGCATCAGTGCAACAGTGGTGTCCAGCATACGGTTGGAGAAACCCCACTCATTGTCATACCAGCTCGATACTTTAACCAAACGGCCAGAAACTTTTGTCAGTGTTTCATCATAAGTACTGGAAGCTGGGTTGTGGTTGAAATCCACAGACACCAGAGGTGCTGTGTTGTAATCCAGGATGCCTTTCAGGGCACCTTCGGATGCATCTTTCAATACCTGGTTGATTTCTGCCACTGTGGTGTCACGGGCAGCAACGAAAGTCAGGTCAACCACGGATACATTGATGGTTGGTACGCGCATGGCGTAGCCATCGAGCTTGCCATTCAGTTCTGGCAATACCAGGCCAACAGCTGCTGCTGCTCCAGTTTTGGTCGGGATCATGCTCATGGTGGCAGAACGGGCGCGACGCAGGTCTTCATGCATCACGTCTGTCAACACCTGGTCATTCGTGTAGGCATGGATAGTCGTCATCAAGCCGTTGACGATACCGATGGCATCATTCAAAGGCTTGGCCAGAGGTGCCAGGCAGTTGGTCGTGCATGATGCATTGGAAATCACTGTGTCAGTGGCTTTCAATACGCCGTGGTTGACACCGTAGACGATGGTTGCATCGACATCTTTGCCACCTGGGGCAGAGATGATGACTTTTTTCGCGCCGCCAGCCAGATGGGCAGAAGCTTTTTCTTTTGTCGTGAAGAAGCCAGTGCATTCCAGCACGACGTCGACATTCAATTCACCCCAAGGGATATTGGCTGGATTGCGTTCTGCAAATACCTTGATCTTGTCGCCATTGACGATCATGGTGTCGCCTTCGACCGTGACTGTGCCTGGGAACTTGCCGTGGGCTGTGTCATAACGGGTCAGGTGGGCATTGGATTCTGCATTGCCGAGGTCATTGATCGCAACGATCTGGATCTCGTTCTTGAACTTTCCACCTTCGTAATGTGCGCGAAGGATGTTGCGGCCGATACGGCCATAGCCGTTGATTGCGACGCGAATCGTCATGGTTTTATCTCCAAAGGACTAAACAACAATAAATACAAATCAAAAAAACGTACTGGAGCGCTGATTAAGCGCAGCGAGCGGCGCTAGTTTGAGTTAAGAAGCGCAGTCGTACGAATGTACGATGAGCATCGCAGGCTCAAAATCGCGTCGCGCAGTAGCTTAATCAGTGTCTCCTAATGCAAAGAAGCAGAAGTACGCATGGCATTCACCGATGCCATCAGCACCGACAAATCGCGCCAGCCGTAACCCACTTCCATCAAATCCATGCCATCCCAGCTAAATGCCTGTTCTATCAACTGCGCGCCACCGAGCTCTTCATAAAAATTGCGGGCGATGGAATTGCCGGAGATGACCCACACCAGCAAACTCTCGGCACCCTGCGCCTGCAGGGTGCGCGCCACTTTCTGTACCATGCGGCGGCCTATGCCAGAACGCTGCCACGCTGGCCGCAGATATACTGCGGTCAACTCAGCCTGCATGCCAAGCTTAGGTTCAGGCAGCATCATGCCGGACGCAAAACCGATGATATGGCCTTCGCTCTCAGCCACATACACGCAGATGCGGTCTTCTGCCTGCGACATGGCTTGCAAAATTTGTCGCCATTGCAGCATGCTGTCTTCTACGCGCATTTCATCCAGATAGTTATCTGGAATCATGCCACGGTAAGTAGCCTGCCAGCTTTCCACACGCACAGCAGCAATCGCCTCTGCATCATCTAAGGTAGCACGACGCAGGCTGACCTCTTTGATGCTGCTCACAGTAATGTCTGTCAATTCAGTATTCCTGCTTATTTAAGCCAGTGTCGCTTTTACTTTGGCAACGACATTGTCAACAGTGAAGCCAAAATATTTGAACAGAACACCAGCAGGTGCAGATTCACCGAAAGTATCAATACCGACAACTGCGCCTTCCAAACCTACATATTTATACCAGAAGTCAGTCACACCGGCTTCGATGGCAATACGTGGCAAGCCCTTGCCCAGTACGGCTGCTTTATAGGCTGCATCCTGGCGGTCAAATACATCCGTCGATGGCATGGACACTACGCGCACTGCAATACCTTGCTGTGCCAGTTCAGCAGCAGATTTGACAGCCAGTTCAATTTCAGAACCAGTAGCAATCAATACAGCCTTGGCATCTACCGCATCTTGCAAGACATAGGCACCGCGCTGGATGTCATCGATTTGCTGGGCGCTACGCTCCTGATATGGCAGGTTCTGACGAGAGAAGATCAGGGTCGATGGACCATCATTGCGTTTGACTGCATGCGCCCAGGCGGCAGCAGATTCCACCGTGTCGCATGGACGCCAGTTATCCAGGTTAGGGATCAGGCGCATGCTGGATACGTGTTCTACGGATTGATGAGTAGGACCATCTTCACCCAGGCCAATAGAGTCATGGGTGAATACAAACAGGGTACGGATTTTCATCAACGCCGCCATGCGGATAGCATTGCGGCTGTAATCAGAGAAAGTCAGGAAGGTTGCGCCAAACGGGATATAACCGCCATGCAGGGCGATTCCATTCATCATCGCGCTCATGCCGAATTCACGCACGCCATAATTGATATGGTTGCCAGCCTGGTTACCACGGACGGCGATGCTTTCTTTCCAGTTGGTCAGGTTGGACCCTGTCAAATCGGCAGAACCGCCGAGGAACTCTGGCAGCGATGGGGCAAATGCCTGGATCGCGTTTTGGCTGGCTTTGCGGGTAGCGATGTTTTCTTTTTTCTCTACGCAGGATGCAATCGCATTCGCTACCACTTCGTCGAAGTTGGCTGGCAAATTGCCATTCATACGGCGTGTCAGTTCAGCTGCTTTTTGCGGGAACTGGGTTGTGTAGGCAGCAAATTGTGTATTCCATTCAGCTTCCGCTTTGGCGCCATCTGCTTTGGCATCCCAGGCTTCATAGACGTCAGCTGGCACTTCAAATGGTGGATATTCCCAACCGATATGCGCGCGTACGGCGGCAATTTCTTTATCACCCAAAGCGGCACCGTGCACATTGTGCGTGCCTTCCATATTTGGTGAGCCTTTGCCGATCACGGTTTTGCAGCAGATCAGGGTAGGCTTGTCTGACGTTTTGGCTGCAGCAATCGCATTGGCCACAGCTACAGCATTGTGGCCATCAATCGCCGGGATTACATTCCAGCCATAGGCTTCAAAGCGTTTTGGGGTGTTGTCAGTGAACCAGCCTTCGACGTGACCGTCAATGGAGATGCCATTGTCGTCCCAGAAAGCGATCAGCTTATTCAGTTGCAGTGTACCTGCCAGTGAACAGGCTTCATGTGAGATGCCTTCCATCAGGCAGCCATCGCCCATGAAGGCGTAAGTGTAATGATCAACAATCTTCAGGTCGCCCTGGTTAAACTCTGCCGCCAGCAATTTTTCAGCCAGTGCCATACCGACTGCATTGGTTATACCCTGACCCAGTGGGCCAGTGGTAGTTTCCACGCCTGGCGTAAGATGGACTTCAGGGTGGCCGGCGGTTTTGGAATGCAATTGACGGAAATTCTTGATCTCTTCGATAGGCAGGTCATAGCCAGTCAGATGCAACAGCGAGTAATGCAACATCGAGCCGTGGCCATTAGACAACACAAAGCGGTCGCGGTTGATCCATTTAGGATTAGCTGGATTGTGACGATAAAAGCCTTTCCATAAAGCAACTGCGATGTCGGCCATGCCCATAGGTGCGCCTGGGTGGCCAGAATTGGCTTTTTGTACGGCATCCATGGACAAGGCACGAATTGCATTGGCCATTTTGGTGAGTGTTGCTGGCTGAAGAGATGAAATCATGGTGTCAGAAGGTAGTCTTGAGGAAACTGGTCAGTGTTGCGAGCTGGGGACATGAAACTCTCCCCGCGAAAACCCGATATTTTACCAGAGCATGAGGTCCATACTACAATTGCGTCGCTTCAGAAGCGCAAACTTGCTCTTTTAAACTGTAAAATTACTGGGTTTACCTATAAAGCTTACGCATGTCATCAAAAAAACGTCACTTCTCCCTCGACGATCTTGCCCGGCAATTTCCTCATGAGGTGTTCATACGCGGTATCAGTTATGCAACAGAAAACAAGGTCAGAGGTTGGAGTTTTGACAATGACTTTGTCGAGAGCGAAGTCCAGGGCAGTGGCCGCAATATTTATGCGCAAGAGATAGAGCTGGTGTTTGAAAACGGTAAACTGGAAGCCGTGAATGGCTCTTGCAGTTGCCCGGTTGAATACAATTGCAAACATGTGGCGGCAGTTTTATTGAATATCCTCGACCACCACAACAAAGCCCATGCACAGCCCGGCCATGCCGATGGCAATGATGCCGCGCTGGGTTTTAATGAACAGAAGTGGTTGCGCGAGCTGGAATTTGCCACGCATGAATCCCCTGCCCCAGCCCCGGTGGCTGACACAGAATTTGCCAAAGACGAACTGGAAGATGGCATGCTGATTTTCAGCCTGTCTACCGTATCTGGCAGCAAGGAAGTGCGCCTCATACCCGGCAAGGCCAAGCAAAATGCCAAAGGCGACCTGAAATACACCAAGCTGTCACTGGCAGTGCGCGACATGATGAAGTCAGCCAGTTTTTTGCAGGAAGCAGATTACGAATTACTGGCGCTGTTCAATATGTGCACCATGAATTCGTTTTATTACTCGCATTATTCTCCCAAGGGCAGGATGGGTGCGGTCTTGCTCGAACGTGTCGCCAAGGCTGGCAAACTATATTGGCTCAATACTGAGAATAGACAAAATCATTTATCAAAGCTGGCCTACCAGCCTTTGCAACAGGCACACCTGGCCTGGCAAGAAGAAAATGACTACCTGCGCCTGCGCTGGCAACTCGATAGTAGCGATGCAGAGATACCTGCCCCGCCCTATATCCTGCCCACCGAGCCCCCCTGGTTGATAGGGCAGGATAGCTGTGGAGAACTGCATGTAGCAGCGACCAGCAAGTTCCCCTTACCTGCCCTGATCAACCTGGTGCAGGAAGCGCCGCTACTGGCAGTTGGTCGGGCAGAAACCCGGCAGGCAATGGCCAATCGCCTGCTGGACATGGGCTTGCAAAACCTGATCCCTTTACCAGCAGAACTGGAAGCACAATTGCGTGCAGACATACGCATGCGCCCGGTGCTGGAACTGAATAGCCTGACGACATCCAGCACATGCACTGATTACGCCATCCTCCGGTTTGCCTATGAAGACGCGGTAGCTGAATCAGAGCAACCAGGCGATCACTTGCTGCACCGTGGCCAGAACGGCCTGGAAAAAATACTCAAGGATTTGCCTGCTGAACAAAGTGCCAGGCAAACCCTGCAGGATCTGGGTTTTCAGGCGCAAGCTGTGGCAGGCCATGAAAAAGAGCTGTTACTTTGCCTACCCGACCAGAATGCCTGGCTGAATTTTGCAACAAAAGACTTGCCTGAGCTGATCAGTCAGGGATGGGATATTCGTCAGCAAAATGATTACCGCTACAACCTACAGGAAGTGGAGGACTGGTATGCCGAGGTTGATGAAGATAACCAGCAATCGGTTTGGTTTGAGCTGGAACTGGGCATCGTTGTCAACCAGGCCAAGATTTCATTGCTGCCCTTATTGGTCAGCCTGATACGTCAGGCACCACAAGACTTTAGCTTGCAACAAGTGAACCAGCGCGCCGATGATGAACAAGTCTTGCTGGCCCTGCCTGACAATACCCGCGTCGCCCTGCCCTATGCACGCATCAAGCCTATCCTGCTGATCCTGGGTGAGTTGTATTTCAATGAACAGCAAGGTGACAAACTGCGCATGCCCATGCTGGATGCCGCACGCCTGGCGGAATTGTCTGCCACTACCCACTTGCGCTGGATAGGTGGCGAACGCCAGCAAAGCTTTGGTAAACGCCTGGCAGAATTTGGGGGCATCAACAGCATCACCCCCCCTGCAGGTTTACAAGCCAGCCTGCGCGATTACCAAAAAGAAGGCGTGGCATGGATGCAGTTTTTGCGCGAATACCAGCTTGCCGGCATACTTGCTGATGACATGGGCCTGGGCAAGACCATACAAACCCTGACCCATATTCTGATGGAAAAAGAAGCTGGCCGCCTGATCCAGCCAGCACTGGTGGTTGCCCCCACCAGCCTGATGGATAACTGGGCCAGCGAGGCACAACGCTTCACGCCTGATCTGCGCGTGCTGGTCTTGCAAGGTAAAGACCGTAATAAATTATTTGAACAAATCCCGCAGGTCGACCTGGTGCTAACCACTTACGCCCTGTTGCCACGCGATGAAGAAGCTCTGCGCCAGCACCGCTATCATTTGCTGATACTCGATGAAGCACAATACATCAAGAATGCCCAGGCCAAGGCCAGCCAGACTGCCAGCCTGCTGCAGGCCAATCACCGCCTGTGCCTAACGGGTACGCCGCTGCAAAATCATCTGGGCGAACTGTGGTCGCAATTCAATTTCCTCATGCCTGGCCTTTTGGGGGATATCAAGTCATTTACCAAGGACTTCCAGCACCCCATAGAAAAACTGGGTGACAGCCAGCGCCATGCCTTACTGACGCGCCGCATCAAGCCCTTCTTATTGCGCCGTACCAAGGACAAAGTAGCGACGGAATTGCCAGCCAAGACCGAAGTCTTGCGCCATATAGAACTCAGCGGCGCACAACGCGACCTGTATGAAACCGTGCGTCTGGCCATGGATGAAAAAGTCCGCGAAGAAATCGCCAAGAAAGGTGTGGCACGCAGTCAGATCGTGATCCTTGATGCGCTGTTGAAACTGCGCCAGGTCTGCTGCGATCCACGCCTGGTCAAGATTACTGGTGCCAAAGCCACCAACGCAACTAAGTCTACCAAAGGTGGCAAGGATAAGATGCCACCGTCAGCCAAGCTGGAAGAATTGCTGGCCATGATCGATGAACTGCTGGCCGAAGGCCGCAAGATCCTGGTCTTTTCACAATTCACCAGCATGCTGGCCCTGATCGCCGAAGCGCTGACTGAAAAACAATTGCGCTTCGCCATGCTGACAGGCGATACCGAGCACCGTGGCGAAGTAGTACGCCGCTTCCAGGAAGGTGATATCCCCCTATTCCTCATCAGTCTGAAGGCTGGGGGCGTAGGCTTGAACCTGACCGCTGCTGACACCGTTATTCACTATGACCCATGGTGGAATCCGGCGGCAGAGAACCAGGCTACCGACCGCGCCTGGCGTATAGGACAGGATAAGCCCGTATTTGTCTATCGCCTGATAGCCAAGGGCACCCTGGAAGAAAAGATACAGGAAATGCAGGCTAAAAAATCTGATCTGGCACGTGCCATACTCGACCAGGGTGAAATCGCCAGCGTGCAACTGACTGCAGAAGATTTGCAGGGTATTTTTGAACCATTGAATTAAAGAAAGACTTATGGAAGGCTTACACCTGACCGCCGACTGCTTCAATTGTGATGCAGCGCCAGAATATTTCGTCAGCCCGGAAAGCCTGCGTCGATGCCTCAGCGATATCACTATTGCTGCTGGCCTGACCATCGTCGGGGAAAAGTTTCACCCATTCACCCATGAGGATGGGAGCCCGGCTGGCGTCACCGGTGCCTTGCTATTGGCAGAATCGCATGTCGCCATCCATACCTGGCCAGAACGTCATGCAGTCACGCTGGACGTATACGTCTGCAACTTCAATCACGACAATGGCAGCAAGGCCAGACAAATGGTTGATGCCCTGATTGCTGTTTTCCAGCCACGCACAGTCTCACGCCAGGAATTGCAACGCGGTGAACATAGCCCTGCCATGAGCTTTGAAGCCCTGACAGAAGACAGCTTTGCGGCTACCCGTATCAATCAGGTATTGGCACGCCAGCGCAGTTCCATGCAGGAAATCGAGATCGCCGATACCAACGATTTTGGCAAGGTCATGCGTATAGACGGTGCCATGATGACATCAGAAAAAGATGAATTCTTTTATCATGAATGCCTGGTACACCCTGCGGCGATGAGCCATCCAGAACCACGTACCGCCCTCATCATCGGTGGCGGCGATGGCGGGTCTTGCGAAGAATTATTGAAATACCCCAGCATCAACAGCATCACCCTTTGTGAAATTGATGTAGAAGTCGTCAAGATGGCACGCCAGCACTTGAGCAAAATTCATCACGGCGCACTGGATGATCCAAAAATACAACACCGTTATGAAGATGGCTTTGCCTACATCCATAACAGTACAGAACAGTTTGACTTGATACTGCTGGACCTGACCGACCCAGTCAGTCCAAATGGCAGCTCACTGGCAGCCACCTGTATGACTGAAGAATTTTTCCACGCGTGTGCGCAAAGGCTGACGCAACAAGGCATGCTGGTATTACATCTGGGCAGCCCCTACTTTCACCCACAACGCTTTGCAGACACCTTGAAAAAACTCAAGCTTGTATTTCCTCAATTGCATCCATACACCGTTTTCATCCCTTTGTATGGGGCATTGTGGGGCATGGCGATTGTCAGCAAGCACAGTAATCCCCTGTCAATATCAGCGTCAACGGTAAATCTGCAGATCAAACACCGTGGTTTGCCATTGCTAAAGTATTACAATGGCGAAGTGCATCAGGCATTATTTGCTTTACCTAATTATGTGAAAGACCTGATGCCTTAGCCCCAGAATGGGGGATACAGGAGAAACCGTGAGTGCCTCAAAAATAAAACGACATGGCAATCGCAGAGTCAGCCATGCTCTGCCCTTAATGCTGGTAACCAGTGCCGCCCTGACAGCATGCAGTGGTAACACTGAAAGTGGCAGTAGCCAGGAACTGACTACTATCCGCGATCAGTATAAAAGCCTCGAAGATTGCCGCAAAGACTGGGGTGATGGTGCTGCTTGCGAAACTGTTGCCAGCAGCACCGACCTGAATACCGCTAGCATGCCAGCTGGCACTACTGGCAGCAGCTATACGGGTAGCGGCAGTCACTATAGCGGTTACACGCACAGCTTTTTCGGGCCTTTTTATTCGCCCGGCTATCGAGATACCGTACAAAGAAATCTTGGCGTACACAATTCTGGCAGCGACCATGCCATCAGTCGCAGCACGACCACCACACGCAGCAGCGTCAGTCGCGGTGGTTTTGGCAGTAGCGCACGTAGTAGCGGAGGCGGTTGATGATACGCACCTCCCTGACACCACGCGCGAACTGGCAGCAACAATTTGAATCCCTGGGCTTTAGCTATCACTCCATCGATGGTCTGTACTGGGATGAACGCTATGCCTACCGCTTTACTGCAGAACAAGTAGATACGCTGGAACAAGCCAGCCTGGACTTGCACCAAATGTCACTGCAAGCAGTGGAACATGTCGTCAAGCACGGTATGCAAGAGAAATTTGCCATACCACCGGCATTCTGGTCACAAGTTGAAGATAGCTGGCGAGCCAAAGAATTTTCACTCTATGGCCGCTTTGATTTGAGCTGGGATGGCAATGGCCCGCCCAAGATGCTGGAATATAATGCCGACACCCCCACGGGGCTGGTGGAATCCAGTGTCGCCCAATGGTATTGGTTGCAAGATGTTCATCCGGATGCTGACCAGTTCAATTCCCTGCATGAAAAACTCATAGACCAGTGGAAGAAATTCCCTGGCAAGGGCCTGTTGCACTTTGCCTGCGCGGGCGGCAATGAAGAAGATGAAGGCAACCTCTCTTATTTGCGCGATACTGCCATACAGGCAGGCTTTGCCACCAAACAATGCGCCATCGAATCCCTGGGCTGGGATGAAGACGAAGGCGTATTTGTCGATGATCTTGACAGCAGGATAGACAATCTGTTCAAACTTTACCCCTGGGAATGGCTGTGTCGCGAAGATTTTTCCAATCATTTGCTGAAGCGCCCCATGCGTATCATAGAGCCAGCCTGGAAAATGATCTTGTCAAACAAGGCAATACTACCGATATTGTGGGAATTGTTTCCGAACCATCCCAATCTCTTGCCCGCCTATTTTGATGCCTGGCGCATCAGTGGCAATCATGTGAAAAAGCCTTTGTATTCTCGTGAGGGGGAAAACATTTCCATCTATGCGAATGGCGAAGTGATGCATACTGCTGGTGAATATGGTGCCGAAGGTTATATCTATCAGGCTTACGCACCACAACCAAAGTTTGACGACGGCATCACCCCTGCTTACACCTCGATCGGTGCCTGGATAGTTGGTGATGAAGCTGCCGGAATAGGCATACGCGAAGATGAAACCCTGATTACTAAAAATACCAGCCGTTTCATTCCCCATTATTTTGTAGAATAGGATTACCCATGAGTGAACAATTACTGGCACACGGATTAGTCGCCTTTTTCAGCCATATAGCAGCCGCCTTTGTCCTATTGACCCTGTTTATCGTCGTGTATATACGCATCACCCCTTATCGAGAAATCGCCTTGATTCGCGAAGGCAATATCGCTGCGGCCGCCAGTCTGTCTGGTGCCCTGCTGGGCTATTGCACCGCCCTGGCATCTGCCATTGCCAACAGCGTCAGCGTGATCGATATGAGCTTCTGGGGTCTGGTCGCCCTGGTTATACAATTACTGGCATTTGGCATTGCCCGTTTGCTGATACCCGGCATCATCTCGGATATCCCCAATAATAAAATTGCGTCTGGCATTTTCCTTGGGGCTTTGAGCCTTGGTCTGGGAATGATCAATGCCTCTTGCATGACCTATTAATTTGCAACAGATTCAAGATAGAGAATTGCATGCCACGTTTTTACTGCCCTCTCCCCTTAAGCATAGGGGCCATCATCAACTTGCCGGACGAAGTCGCGCATCATGTATTTGTACTGCGTCAGAATGTGGGTGACAACATCAGCATCTTCAATGGCGAAGGGGGCTGTTACGTCGCTACGCTTACCCAGGTCGCAAAGAAAAATGTCCAGGCCGAAGTAAAAGTATTTTTGCCGGAAGAATGTGAATTGCCTTATTCATTGAATCTGGTGCAAGCCCTGCCTGAGGCCTCGAAAATGGACTGGATCGTAGAAAAAGCCATGGAGCTGGGTGTCAGTGCGATACAGCCTCTGGCCGCGCAGCGTTGCGTGGTGCGGCTTTCAGCTGAACGAGCCGAGAAAAAACAGGCACACTGGCAAGGCATCATCATTGCCGCTGCTGAACAATGTGGCCGCAATCGCCTCGCTCATCTGTCACCCGTCATGAATTTCAACCAGTGGCTTGGGCAGCAAGATATGCATCAAAGAATATTGCTGACACCACGCGCAGAGCAATCACTGGCTGACTGGTCACGTCACCATCCGGCACAGGCAGTCAGCCTCATGGTGGGGCCGGAAGGCGGCTATTCCGACGAAGAAGAAAACCTCGCCATCAAGCATGGTGTACTGGCCTTATCCATAGGACCGCGCATCTTGCGTACGGAAACAGCGGGGCTGGCAGCGATTACCATCTTGAATGCAGCCTGGGGCGGCATGTGAGAAGATCACAATAACAAACAGACAAAAATTTCTCTCGCCGTAAAAAATTGTCAAATTTCATACAGAGTTCACAATTCCTGCCGATACTCAGCCAGACACTTGCAGCACTTTACCAATTCAGAAGGAAATATCATGAGTTTATTCGATAGCGCATTAAGCATGCTTGGCAGTGTGAGCCAGAACAGCGGCGGCAATGCATCGCTGATGCAAGCAGCAGTCAGCATGCTGGGTGACAGGCAACCAGGCGGCGTAGGCGGTTTGCAAGCATTGATCAGTGCTTTTCATCAGGCTGGTTTGGCAGACATCGTGCAATCCTGGGTAGGTACTGGACAAAACATGCCTATCTCTGCCGCACAAATCCAGCAAGCCCTGGGTGGCGGGCAATTGCAACAACTGGCAACTGCAGCAGGCATCTCTCACGAAGGCGCAGCCAGCCAACTGGCTGAATTTTTGCCTGGTATCATCGATCATCTGACGCCACATGGCCAGGTGCCAGAGGCTGGCAACATCGATCCGGCCGCGGTGCTGCAGCAGTTTTCATCCTTGTTCGGCAAGTAAGCCTCACCAACTTGCATCGATAAAATCCAGCGACATGCATTTTGCAGTCGCTGTTTTTTTATGGAACAAGATAAATCTCTACCCTCTCCTTACCCCGCCCGATATTATTGCGTTTCAGCCTGATCTGTCCTAATTCACCTGTGCGCCTGACATGGGTACCGCCGCAGGGCACACGCGAAAATCCGGCAATTTCCCAGTAACGTCTTTCTGTAGATTCATCTTCAAAAGCGCACTTGATGTCAAGATTGGCAGCAATGATAGCCTGTACTTGTTCTGCATAAGCTGGCAGCAAAGGAGCAATGCTCTCGCTCCAGATAAAGTCTATGCGCGCTTTGTCCTGCGCAATATGGGCACCGGCCTTGCCTATGCCTGGCAATGATTTATAAAATAATTCCAGTACCAGCTCGGCGGCAAAGTGCAAACGCATGAGACGGTAGCGTCTATCCCAATCTATGCAGACCTCCACATCCTGCCCCAGGTGCAAGCCATGCGCATCCGGCAAGGTATAAAGCAGGTCATGCCCTTCTTTACGTGCAGCCAGAACCGCATGGCCAGCTATACTGCCGGTATCGCTTTCCTGGCCACCAGAAAACGCAAAGAAAATCGTTGATGCGAGGCAGATATCATTGCCCTCTATCTTGCTGACTTGCGTCAACAGACGGGTTTGATAGGGATCTTCCCAAAAAATTTTCTTCGTCAATTTCAATCCTCAAGATACCAGGCAGGCAAAACCTCTCGACATATTTTCCAGTTATCAGGAATGCCTTCGCTACCAACAAACGATGCGACAACACCGCCAACTATCGCGCATAAGGTATCTCGGTCACCACCTGCGCTTACTGTCAGCCACATAGCCTTTCCAAAGTCGTCCAGCGCCTGGGCGCAGCACCACAAGGCCAGTGGCACGGTATCCTGCGCCGACATATTATTGCCATTACCCAAAACAGAAACTGGAAAATCCATGGCACCTGCCTTGGTGATGGACTGGGCACGAACCAGTTTCGAACGCACCTCAGTTTGTGGTAACGCGTCGATGATTTTGCCCAAAAATTCTGCATGTGCAGGTCTTACTCCAGCATCTCTGTAAATGCAAGCCTGGGCAGCCCCCAGTGCAACTGCAACGGCTCCCGCTATTCCTTCAGGATGAGCGTGTGTCACTTCGGCCGACAAACTGGCCTGCTTCATCAGCAATGCCAGATCATCTGCGAAGTAAGCGCCAAGTGGCGCAGCCCGCATGGCGGCACCATTGCCATAAGACCCCTGACCTTCAAACGAACTGGCAACTACATCCTGCCAGGCTTCACCGGCATCGATGCAGGCCAGGACCCTGTGCATGGATGGCCCATAAGCACGGTCGTAGCTATATTGTTTTGCAAAACTTTTTGCGAGTATGTCCTGATCAATTTCACCGTGATTACGCAATACACGCACGATAGACAATGTCATCTCTGTATCATCGGTAAAGTACCAGGGAGCATCAGGCAATTGCCCGCCACCTGCAAGCAGTGACTGATTTTCTGTTTGAAAGAAACACTGGCCAAATGCATCGCCTATGGACAAACCTTCCAGTGACGTCAGTGTGCGTT
The DNA here is from genome assembly GCF_030683615.1 of Undibacterium sp. Lineage (NCBI taxonomy): Bacteria > Pseudomonadati > Pseudomonadota > Betaproteobacteria > Burkholderiales > Oxalobacteraceae > Undibacterium > Undibacterium sp. Next base: position 166,119 of record NZ_JAUXQE010000006.1, on the reverse strand, counting down.
CTAGTGATTTCATTATTCAGGTATTTTTTATTCTGCACTTAAGATGCGTACAAGTTTATCACGGTGATGCGTCTGGCAAAGCCTCAGCCTGTCAGGCAGCTTCGCGACGAAGGCAGTACTTTCAGTGCGCGGTTCATAGAAACGCAGCGGCAAGGCTTAAGGGTGGTTTTGCGCAAGTCCTGCTGTAAAAATGTCAACACGCCCTGGCACAGGCATCATCTTGATTCTGGATTCCATTCATCGTTGATGCCATATCCGGCACGCTTCAAAATTGGCAGACCGTCTTCAATGCAAAAGGTCTGACGCTGGGCTTGCCAACCTTGTTCCATGCCACCGAGAATCAGCAAACGCGCAAAACTGGGAAGGTGCAAATTGATTTCGCCAATCCCAGATGTCAACCAGTTGCCCGCCACCGTTGCGCTGGTGTGAAAGTGGATATGAAGAGCAGTGGTTTTATAGCCTTCAAGAAAGGCGGTGAATTTCACATGCACAGGATAGTCAGCTGCCACGTCTGTACGTGTCAGGTATGTGGCTTTTACAGTCCAGAGAAAACTGTCATTCCCAATCTTCAATCTCCTTAGTTTGGATTTTGCCATGCGATTGCTGATACCAGTTCATGCCGCAACAGGGCAACTGCGCTTGATTGATTCATGACTCATCAGAAATTTCCAGTAGCGTTCATACTCAGGTAAATCACTGATTGCCACCCCAAGGTCCACTGCCTTGCGATAGATGATACTAACAAAAATATCAGCCTGTGTGAATTGCTTACCAACTGCAAACTGACTGTCTAACCATAAACGTGAATGCAGTTTTTGCAGGTTCATGAACAACCACTTTGCTCTTACCGGGCGCATCTGATCCTTATTCCAGTCAGGATGAAAAAATCTTACCGTGCTACTGTTTTGTTGAGGATGTATGGATGAGTTAACTGCCTCGCAAATTTCACGCACCTGAGCACGGGCAAAGGGGGCTTCGTATTGCAAAGGTGGATTGGGGGCGATCTCTTCAATAAACTCAGCCATGGCCATGGATTCGCTTAGGGCGATGCCATCAACCTCCATCAAGGGTACACGGGCGAATGGGCTCAGCAATCTGACTTGCTCCCCTACATCGCCCAACCCGACATCAATACTATCGTACTCGACTTGTTTGTAGTCAAGTATCCACAACAAGCGTTCACAGCAGTTTGCATCTGGTGCGTGATAAAACCTGATTTTCATATTTGATCCTGTCCGTCCTGGCCAATGCTATCTTACCGCGAAGTATGGATATGCGACAGCCATGAAAAAACCCGCCGTGCCTGGCGGGTTTTCACTTTTTTCTTAACAAGCTGCTAAAAAATTCACTGTGCGATAAGCGATATGTCATCAATCAGGAAAGAAGTTGCTGTCACGCTACCCTCAACGCCCACAAAGTACACGCGTATGGTCTGGCCTTTATAGCTGCTCAGATCAAAGGTTTTGTTGACATAAGTCGTGCCCTTGTTCAGGTTTGAGTACGTCGCCAGTGTTGTCAGTACCGTGCCACTACTGCTTCGTATTTGCAGTTTGAGGGTGTCGTAAGCCTGCGTTGTCGTGGTTTCGGCCGAACTGACTTTCAACCAAAAACTCAGGCTGGCGGACGTGGCGGCAGCGGGGATCGTCACTTGTTGATACAGCGTGTCAGTGTGGGCGCTGCCATAGCCATTAAGCCAGGCCTTGTAGCTGCCTGTACGAGATGCCTCAGAACCACCTGTGCTGATAACGCCTGAACTGGCAGTCCAAGAGCTGGCACCACTCTCAAAGCCACCATTGCTAATCAACTGCGTGGAAGTGCTGTTGTTGACAGTAAAATTCACTGCAGATGAAGTACCAATATTATTGGCAGCATCATAGGCTTTGGCGGTCAGGCTGTGAGTACCATTCGACAACGTTGCTGAATTCAAGGTCGTTGAATACGGTGACGTGGTACTGGTCGCCTTCAAGCTACCATCAACATAAAACTCAACTTTGGTCACGCCTACATTATCTGTCGCTGTCGCTGACAGAGTAATGTTGCCGCTCGTACCACTCACGCTGGCCGACACAGTAGGTGCAGTCGTATCGCTGACAGGGTTATTGATAGTAAAGCTGACCGCCGAGGAAGTACCAACATTGTTGGCAGCATCATAGGCCTTGGCAACCAGGCTGTGGCTGGCGTTAGTCAAGGTCGCCGAGTTCAGTGTCATGCTGTAAGGTGTACTGGTTGCCGTACCCTTGAGTGTGCCATCGACATAGAACTCAACCCTGCTGACGCCCACATTATCAGTTGCATTGGCAGACAAGGTGATCGTGCCACTGGTGCCTGACTCCCCAGCACTGACTGTCGGTGGCGTGCTGTCTGTGCTATTCGATTGCGTAACCCAGATTGGTGCAGACCACAGGATTTTACCGTCATCCTGGGTGATTTTGGCATAGTAAAAATGCTCGCCCACAGTTGGAGTAATCGTGGTGGTCGCGGTATTCGACAATTGCGTTACCGTGCCTCTGCGTCCTGGCACACCTTCATAAATCACTACCGTAGAAACGGTACGGCCACTCGTGCTGGCAAAATTGCTGACCAGGGTCAGAGGGCCGCTATTGGTGAAACGCTCTCCCATGATGTGGCCGTTAGCAGTCAGGACGATTTGCGATGTCTTGTCCATGGTAGCGAAGATGCGACGCGCTTTCATGGCTTCGACAAAATTTGCCGTATTCAGTGCAGCACCGTTTGCCAGCAAAACACCGGTACGGTTGGTATAAGATGCCCCCCAGTTTGCACAGTGATTATCCTGGTTTGTTGTAAACGCCACGTGGAAACCAGCTTCCAATGCCTTGTTGCAGGCACCTTCATACATGCTGCGGCTAGTTTCCGTTTCTGTGGTATTGGTTGAGAATGCAGAGGTATTCAAGACCTCACAAGCAACCATGGCCTGGTCGCCATCTGCGGTAAAACCGAATGCAGTGCCGCCGACAAGAAATTGTCCGCTGCTTGAGGGGTGATTAAACTGTCCTATCCATCCGCGCTGGCGCATCAAGGTGTACAAGCCAGCATAATCATTTTTTGTAGTTAGCGTATCTGCCAGCAACTGGTTGCCGCTATTGTATTCCCATCCCAACAATTCATTGGCATTGAAAATATTCAAGTGCCCACCGTTGTTGATGACACCCCATTCCAGACCATAAATCCCAAGGAAACCGGCATGGCTAGAGTTGAAACTGCTGGCAGCGGCAAGGCCAGACTGATACAGATTTTTTGCAGTTGCCGGTGTGGCTGATGCATTGGTGCCATCAGAACCGTCATACATATGGTTGTGCTCGGAGGCCAACAAAAAGTCCAGACCCCTGTTGAATGCGTACTGATAGGCGTCTGTCGGACCATAGGCTGCCGATTGCGGGTTTTGCGCACCAGTACATGAAGTCAGTTCACCGCCACCATCGCTATGATTGGTCTGGCTATGCAAGTTGCCGTAGTAGATAGTGTAAGGCAATGAACCTGTTGCCGCTGTTGGTGGCGGTGCCATGCCCGCAATAGACTTGGCTGCGGATGTACTAGTAAGTGAGGTGCTGGCCTTGGTCGGCAAGGCTGCAAAACTTGGCATTTTGGGTGTAGCGAGCTTGCCAACTTGCAGTGGCCAGCTTTGTGTAATGATTTCCGTGTCTGGTTTTGCCAATGCACGCTCAACAGTGCTGGCAACATCACCCGCTGGCGCAGCCTGCATGGCAGAAGTATCCGTCGCCTTGGCAGTAAGTCTGACTTGATAAACACCATCTTTCAAGGCTGCGCCTGTTGGGCCGCGGCCACTCCAGAACATTTGTGCAGTGACAGTTTTTTTGAACAGTTTTTCCGTGCCGTACCAGCGGTCTACTACACGCCCGTCTACGCCCAACAACTCCAGGCGCCAGGTGACGGTCTGCTCCTTCGTAACATGGGGATACTCGAACTCCATCGTGAAATAACGGGATTCAGCACCGGCTTTGGCATCAGTCCGATATGGCACATGCAGACTTGCCTCGAATTCATTATGATCCGCAATAGATGCTTGGGCAGCTTGTATGCCCACAAAACTGAATGAAAAAACAAGACCAAGTTGCAATGCCAACGTTGTTAGTTTGCTGGCTTTTGGTAAAGCTTGCATAAAAAATTCCCCCTGAATAACTACTCATTAATGTGTGTGGCCGTCCCACACACATCTTCATTCAGTCGAAATTCTCAAAGCAGAGAAAATACTTCTCGCGCTAGCGTCCATGACAGGACACCTTGCGTTATCTCGCTTCTTTATTCCAGCCTTGTTCAGATATCTGTAAGCAGCCATTCTTGTACTTCTCTACCTATTCTTCTTACCACCATGCTGTTTGCTGCTTTCCAGAAACGAGATTTAACGACAGTTGAACTAAGCAATCGTTTGCGCAAACGATTACTAGATTAACATCCGATCATGTCAGTTTTGTTACTGCGGATTGACTTTTTTTAACAAATTTGTGAAAAAACCACTATTACTTATCTGTTTGGTGCATTTCCATACCATTTGCACCGGATATTTTTGTTTGCACCAAAACAGACAAGGGGATATCTCCCCGACGGGAAACTTAAATTTCCCCATTTAAATATTTGACCTGGAACGAAAAAGAAATCTGGGAAGTAATTTGAGATTCAGGTGCGCAGGGCGGCCTGATGCTTCTTCAGCCAATCAATTTGTTCATCGGTATCGGGAACCGTAATACCGCGCGCTTTGCTGACCGTTGCCAACGCTACGACGGCATCCAGTCCATGCCGGATCAAGACTGCTGAAGCAAGCAAGCCAGTCCGCCCTATCCCCGCACGGCAATGAACGACAGTATTCTCCCCCTTGAGTATGTCATCATACAATTGCGTCACCAATTTCTGCGTGGCAGAAAAAGAAGAAGGCAGGCCCCTGTCCTTGATGGGAAAATGCACAAAATCGATCTGATTTGCTCCACATAAGTCAGGCGCAGTTTGCAAACCCAGCTGACGAATTTCATGTGCCTCCAATAAGGAGACCAGCCGATCGATACCGAATTGCGCGATCCCGCGAAATTCATCTTCTATCCATTCGCCCGCAACGGGTTTAGCCATCACGGCAAGGAAGCCTTGTCCGATCTGAGTGACTTTGTAAACATCGGGGCGCATGAATAGAAATTTTTAATTGGAATAGCTCAGTTTTTATTTCGTTGCGTCTTTCAACATCAGCTTCTTGATCATCCCCACAGGCGCACTACCATAGCTAAGGAATTGCTCATGAAATTGCTTGAGTTTGAACTTGTCGCCCTGCTGCTTTTTGAGCTGCTCGCGGAATTCCAGTATCTCGCTATAGCCGCTGAAATAGCTGGTGAGTTGCACAGATGTATATTGCACACGCAACCACTTGCCATCGGCTTCTGCCTTGGTCTGGAAGGCTTGGTTCATCAGGAAGTCTTTGGCTTCTGATTCTGTCATGCCAAGTACATGCACCTGATAATCGAGAATGGTATTGCAGACAGCGCGCAAGTTCCATTTGTAATACATAAGCCACATCTCTGGTGTGTTATCACCGTAGCCCGACTCCAACATCATGCGTTCGCTATACACGGCCCAGCCTTCTATCATGGCACCATTGCCAAACAGGGTCTTGATCACTGACGGTGATTTGTTCGCATGTTGCAATTGAGTGTAATGGCCAGGAATGGCTTCATGAATATTCAATATCTGCAAAACCCAGTGATTGTATTCACGCAAAGTGCTTTCAATTTGTTCTGGTGGCTGGCCATCAAAAGGTGTGACGTTGTAATAGGTTTTATCGTTGGGCCTGAAAATGCCAGGTGCTTCTATCGAAGCGACGCTGATACCGCGTTGATATTCTGGAGTTTCACGGACGACCAGAGGCTTTTTGAGATCCAGGCTGACCAGATCATGGTCGCGTATCCATTTTTCCAGTTGCGGTATTTGCTTGCGGATTTCCGGGTACAAGTCCTTTGCTGCTACATGTTTGTCTGACAGCTTATCGATGACCATGGCAATTTTCTTGACGCGATCAGCTGGCTTGGCTTGCGCGCCCATGGTTTTATCCCACAACTGGTCGGCCAGTTTTTCCATGTTATTGTGCGCTTCTTCCCTGGCTGTCAATGCGCGCTGGTAAATTTGTTCGGCTGTCAAGGATGTCTGGATATCAGCTGAGAATTTGCCTTCATACAAATCCTTGCCTATGCGAAAAGAGCGGGCGGTTGCCGGATCGAGTGTCTTTTCCAGGCCCACAAGAAATTGCACATAGTCATTGATGGCAGCACGTGCGTTTTTCAAGCCGTCTTCCAGCGCTTGCTTGTCTTTGACTGCAAGCTTCTCTTGTGCGGCTGCCTTTTCCAGACCTGCCAATACTGTGATGGCACCGGCACTTTGTTTGATCGCCAGACGGGTATGCTCAGGCGTGGGATTTTTAATACTGTCTTTTGCCGCTGCATAATATGCAGGTACGGCTTGCAGGCGCTGAATCGCTACCAGCACCCTTTTTGCTTTCGGGGCAAAATCGGTATTGAGAATGGCATCAAAGCTGCCAGCAATATTATGCTGGGTTGGATTCCATTCAAATTCACGGAATTGCGTCAGATACCAGCGTGTACCATTCAAATAGTTGCGTATCAAGGCCAGGTCAGTCTGCTCTTTTGCAGATAAAGCGTCGGCATTCACTTTGCCCAATTGGTCCAGCCAGTTATCGGCAAAAGCAACATAGGCATCGCGGGTCGCCTGATTGGGCAAGACCAGCTTGTTAGCATCCTGGTAACGGCCTGCGGCCATCGCCATGTCCGGGTCTTGTTGCCACAATGCAGCGAGGAAAGCTGTCTTTACCTGGGCAAAACCCTGATCAGCTTTTTTATTTGCAGCTACAGGGGTGGCAGTGGCGGACATGCTAACAGGTGCTACCAGCACCAAAGAAGACAGTAAAGTGGCAATAATGACAGAACGAAAAGGGATGGGCATGGTTGGTGTCTCGCAGGCTTAATATATTAAGAGGCATGAGGTTAACATAAGATGGACATGGTCACATGTATTTTTGTTTAATGGCTCGAATGATCTAAAAAGCACAGCCAACGGCAAACCAGTGATCGAATCACTACTTGAATGCCGCCGATCTGGCCTTAAAGCTCAACGCGCCACATTTATTTGTTACACTCCAGCCTTGGCAGGGGCCAGACTGCCCTGCTCTTACCACAAAAAAGAAAAATATGATCACCCCCAATCCCGCTCTGCAATTGCACTGGATAGAAAACGACGAAGCGCGCTCATGCCGCTGGCATTCCGAGAGTGGTGCACCGACACCCAAACGCGTGCAAATTGCCGATGACCGCATGAATGTGGAAACCGCCTATAAGCTGGCCTGCGAAGGCACCGCCCTGCTATGGCGTGGCGATTATCACAATGCAAAACAACTCTTGCAGGCGCTGGCTCGTCGCATTGATAAAAAGCCAGCCAAGGCCAGCAAGAAAGCCAAAGTACCAGAATCAGCAAAAGAAGCATTCAACCTGCACCGCCAGGCACAATCGCAAAGAGCACGTGTGCTGGCCATGGTCTTGGTCCCCTTTGAAGCTGACTACCGTATTACCCTGCGTCGTGCCCCAGATGTAACGCAAGCCTGCCGCGAAGTCTATGGCGAACCAAGCACTGCCTTTGTGGCCTCCCTGCGCGAATTGCTGGGCTTGATAGGTGCGCACGAATGGCGCAAGAATGGTGTTGAGATCGCTGCTCTTGGTGCAAAAATCCACCCCTACTATGGCGTGTTCTCCCCTGTACGCGGCGAATACATAGACTTGCTGGCAAAAGCACCACTGCCATCAACAACACTGGCTTTTGATATCGGTGTGGGTACTGGCGTGCTGTCAGCCTTGCTGGTGAAACGCGGCGTCAAAAAAATTGTGGCAACTGACCAAGACCTGCGCGCCCTCGCCTGCGCCCGTGAAAATGTGGACAGACTGGGTTTGTCCGACCAAATTGAATTATTGCAGGCAGATCTTTTTCCGCCTGGTCGTGCGCCGCTGATCGTATGTAACCCACCATGGTTGCCAGCACGCCCCAACTCACCTATAGAATATGCCGTGTATGATCCCGACAGCCGCATGTTGCGCGGATTTCTGGCTGGCGTGGCAGATCACCTCGAACCTCAAGGCGAAGCGTGGCTGGTCATGTCAGATTTTGCCGAACACCTGGGCCTGCGCACTGCGGCTGAATTACAAGGCTGGATAGAGGCTGGTGGGCTGACGGTAGCTGGCAAGGTGGATATCAAACCGCGCCATCCAAAATCTACGGATGAAAACGATCCCTTGCATGCGGCCCGCGTCAAAGAAGTTACTTCATTGTGGCGTTTAAAATTAAAATAGCATCTGTATAGGTGACCAGCGTCTATCAAAATTCTGGTCACTTGAATTGAATAACTGTTTAGAAAATTAGCATCATGATCAACAAACCCGCCCGCATACTGACCTTTAAATGCAAAAACTGCAGCAAATCTGTTCAGGTTTTCCTGCAAAAAGTCTCTGCCTGCTCGCACATTCAGCCTTATCAAGGTATTTGCAGCTGCGGCGAAATCATGAAACATGCGACTGGCAACAAGGAAGCAGTTCAATCCTATCTCAGCTCCAATGATGTCTTGTGGTCGCACCATCATTAATTTGATGTGAAAATGACCGTCCGATATCTGTGCATAAATCCGAACGCTGATCTGCCAAAACTGGCACCGTCACCTCCGTTTAAAGTGATCGTCCTTGCAGATCATGCAGTAACACCAGAATGGCAGGATAAGGTAAGCAATCACCTCGTCGATGCAGGTTGTTTGTACATGATGGCCTGGGGTGTTGATTGCAGCGCTTGGGATGACGCCTTAGATTGGGCAAATATCATGAAATTTATTGGTGAAGAAATTCCAGAAGATAAATTCTTGATAACTACCTGGCACGATGATGAAACTGTCGATGAAGTCTTATATTTTTGTAAATTTATAGCAAAACACCCAACAGTTGACTTGAATAGTGTCTTGATTTTTCATATTTCACAACAAGATGTATCTGAAGACCTGCTTGCCAGATATGAGACGCTTAGCTCGGAAGCCGGCTAACGCACATAAAATGGTAATTCAAGCTAACTCCAGACATTTTAGATTGCAATATGTGCATTAAATTGCCTTTTCTGATTAATAGCCCGCTGAAACGATTTATAATCTAAGGCTTTGCAGCAGTTTTCTGGAAACAATGAAGGTATTTCGCGGACTTCCAAATGCAGCCTCCCGTGCACCCTGTGCGCTGGCGATAGGCAATTTTGACGGTGTACATCTGGGCCATCAGACTTTGCTTGCCCGTTTGCGGGATGCAGCTACACGTCTGGACATAGAAGCTGCAGTAATGACATTTGAACCACATCCGCGTGCATTTTTTGCGCAAATGATGGGTGACTTGTCGAAAGCACCTACCCGCATTGCCAATTTGCGCGACAACATGGCGTCGCTAAAGGCTGCTGGTGTTGACCGGGTGATCGTTGAGCATTTCAATGCCCAGTTTGCCGCTTTGTCGCCACAAGATTTCATCGAAAAAGTGCTGGTTGATGGCCTGCATGTGAAATGGGTCATGGTCGGTGAAGATTTTCGCTTTGGTGCCAAACGTGCCGGAGACATCTCCAACCTGACAGAAGCAGGACAGCGCTTTGGCTTTACGGTAGAAACCCTGCCTTCAGTGCAAAACAAGGGCGTGCGTATTTCATCATCTGCCGTGCGCCTGGCATTGGCAAATGGTCATTTTGATGACGCAGAAGCCTTGCTCGGCCACCCTTACCGTATTTCCGGTCATGTAGTACATGGCCAGAAGCTGGGACGCACGATAGGTTTTCCTACACTGAACCTGCGCATTGCGCATCACCGCCCTGCCCTGAATGGCATCTTCATCGTCCAAGTACATGGCCTGGCAGAGCAGCCTTTGCCAGCCGTTGCCAGTCTGGGTGTGCGCCCTACGGTTGATGACAGCGGCCGCGTGCTGCTGGAAACCCATGTATTTGATTACAGCGGCCATGCTTACGGTAAAGTCGTGCAGATAGAGTTCCTGAAGAAGCTGCGCGACGAAGAAAAATACATAGACTTGCCAACCCTGACCGCAGCCATCAACAAGGATGCTGAACAGGCTCGTGCTTATTTCGCCGACAGCCACCGTCCGGCTCGCTCTGCCACTGACCGAATTTGAAGCTCACACTTTGTTTGTTGTGATTGCTTGTGACCTCATCCCGATTTTAAAAATAGAAAACCCATTATGTCTGAAAACAAAGCGGCAAAAACGGCCAGTAAATACCCGGTCAACATGACCGAAACCACCTTCCCTATGCGCGGCGATCTGGCCAAGCGTGAACCCAAGTGGATCAAGGAATGGCAAGACAAGAAAATCTATGAGCGCGTGCGCAAGGCATCCGCCGGTCGCCCGAAATTCATCCTGCATGACGGCCCACCGTATGCGAATGGTGATATCCATATCGGTCACGCTGTCAACAAAGTACTGAAAGACATGATCATCAAGGCCCGCACCATGGCTGGCTTTGACGCACCGTATGTACCAGGCTGGGATTGCCACGGCATGCCTATCGAAATCCAGGTTGAAAAACTGTTTGGCAAAAACCTGCCAGTGGCCGAAGTGCATGCCAAGGCACGCGTGTATGCGAATGAACAGATAGAAAAACAAAAGGCTGACTTCATCCGTTTGGGTGTTCTGGGTGAATGGGATAATCCCTACAAGACCATGGCCTTTGGCAATGAGGCCGAAGAATTGCGCGCGCTCGGCAAACTACTGGAAAAAGGTTATGTCTATCGCGGCCTGAAGCCTGTGAACTGGTGTTTTGACTGCGGCTCGGCCCTGGCGGAAGCTGAAGTCGAATACGAAAACAAACGTGATCCTTCCATCGACGTTGGCTTCCCGTTTGCTGAACATGACAAACTGGCCGCTGCATTCAAGCTGGACAAGCTGCCGCTTGATAAAGGCTATTGCGTCATCTGGACCACAACGCCATGGACCATCCCGTCCAACCAGGCGCTGAACATGCACCCGGAAATCACTTACGCACTGGTCAAGACCCAGCGCGAAGGTGAAGACATCCTGCTAATCCTGGCAAAGGACCTGGTTGACGCCAGCCTGACCAATTATGGTTTGACCGGTGAAGTCATCGCTACTTGCCTGGGTGCTGATTTATCTGAAATCAAATTCAAACATCCCCTGTCAACACTGGATGCGGGCTATGACCGCTTTTCTCCAGTTTATCTGGGTGAATATGTCAGTACAGAAACCGGTACTGGCGTGGTCCACTCTGCGCCAGCCTACGGTATCGAAGATTTCCAGTCATGCAAGGCGCATGGCATGAAGGATGATGAGATCATCGCCCCAGTGATGGGTGACGGCAAATTTGCATCCAGCCTGCCATTTTTTGCCGGCATGACCATCTGGGAAGCATCCAAGCCTATCTGCGACAAGCTGCGCGAAGCGGGTACCCTGTTCTCGTTCAAGATGTTTGAGCATAGTTATATGCATTGCTGGCGTCATAAGACGCCCATCATCTATCGCGCCACGTCACAATGGTTTGCCAGCATGGACAATACCCCGAAAGCGGGTGGTGACAACTTGCGCCAGACAGCATTGAAAGCCATCGATGACACTGCCTTCTTCCCGGCATGGGGCAAGGCGCGTTTGCATGGCATGATCGCTAACCGTCCTGACTGGACTTTGTCGCGTCAGCGTCAATGGGGCGTGCCTATGGCTTTCTTCCTGCATAAGGAGACTGGTCAATTGCATCCGCGCACACCAGAATTGCTGGAACAAATCGCCCTGCGCATAGAAAAAGAAGGCATAGAAGCCTGGCAAAAAATCGAAGTTGCTGATTTACTTGGTGATGAAGCTGCCATGTATGTCAAAAACCGCGATACGCTGGACGTATGGTTTGATTCTGGAACGACGCATCAAACTGTCCTACGTTATTCGCACAAAGAGCAATCCGCCTTTCCTGCCGACCTCTATCTGGAGGGCTCGGACCAACATCGTGGCTGGTTCCACTCATCACTGCTCACATCCAGCATGCTCAATGGTTGTGCGCCATATAAAGCCTTGCTCACGCATGGTTTTGTGGTCGATGGCAACGGTGAAAAAATGTCTAAATCCAAGGGCAATGTAGTAGCTCCTCAAAAGGTATTCGACACACTTGGCGCTGACATCCTGCGTCTGTGGGTTGCCTCGTCCGATTATTCGGGTGAGGTGTCCATCTCTGACGAAATCCTGAAACGTGTGACGGAAGCCTATCGCCGTATCCGCAACACCTTGCGCTTCTTGCTGGCCAACACTTCTGATTTTGATGCGGCAAAAGATGCTGTTGCGATCAATGAACTGCTGGAAATAGACCGCTATGCCATCGCCAACATGGCGGCATTGCAAAAAGATATCCTGGCACATTTTGATGGGTTTGAATTCCATCCTGTGGTCAGCAAATTGCAGTCATTCTGTTCAGAGGATCTGGGTGGTTTCTACCTCGACATCCTGAAAGACCGCCTGTACACCAGCGGCACGACTTCGCATGCGCGCCGTTCTGCGCAAACTGCAATCTGGCATATCACGCAATCCTTGTTGCGCCTGATGGCACCAATGTTGTCTTTCACTGCAGAAGAAGCCTGGCAATTCTTTGCCGCTGCTGATGCGTACAAAGACAGCGACGAAACCATCTTCACGCAAACTTATTACAGCTTGCCAGAGATCGCTGATGCAGAAGCCTTGCTGGCAAAGTATGCAGCGCTGCGTGCAGTGCGTACAGATGTTACCAAGCGACTCGAAGAAGTACGCGTTGCCGGTGGCATAGGTTCATCCTTGCAGGCAGAAGTGACCATCAAAGCCAGCGGCAGCAAATTTGATGTCCTGAACAGCTTTGCCGAGGACTTGAAATTCACCCTGATCACCTCAGCAGCAGGTGTGGAACAGGTAAATAGTGAAGCGGAAGAAACCGTGGTCGTTACCCCATCCAAATATGAAAAGTGCGAGCGTTGCTGGCATTACCGTGCGGATGTAGGTAGCAATCCAGAGCACCCTGGACTGTGTGGCCGTTGTGTCAGCAATCTGTTCGGTGCTGGCGAAGCACGCCGCTTTGCCTGATTTTAAATCTGGTGAGGCTCTACCCTGAGCCTCACTCATTGCATCTCAATAACACTTCACCATCCATGGCAACCAAAAAACGTAGCAATGCCTCTGGCAGCTCTTCTGGTTCTTCTGCTTCCAGCTCAGCTCTGGTACTTTGGCTGGGCTTTGCCGCCATCGTTATTTTGCTGGACCAAGTGAGCAAAATCACCGTCAGCAAGGCTTTTTCCTATGCCGAAACGCTTAGTATCACTTCTTTTTTCAACCTGACCCTGGTGTACAACAAGGGTGCGGCTTTCAGTTTCCTGGCAGCAGAATCAGGTTGGCAGCGATATTTCTTCACAGCCATTGGTCTGATTGCAGCGGCTTATATCACTTATCTGTTAGTACGCCACGCGGGTCAAAAGCTGTTTTGTACTGCCTTGTCTCTGATCATGGGCGGTGCTCTCGGCAATGTTATCGACCGGGTGATGTATGGTCATGTCATCGATTTTCTTGATTTTCATTACAAGGAAATTTATCACTTCCCGGCCTTCAACATCGCTGACAGCGCCATTTGTCTGGGTGCGGCATTATTCATCCTGGATGAATTGCGTCGAGTCAAAAAATAAAGGAATAGCACCATGAGTCTGCGACTGGCTGGTAAAAAGATCGTTCTGGGCCTGACCGGTGGCGTAGCCTGCTACAAGATTGCAGAACTGACACGGGCATTGGGCAAGGCTGGTGCCAATGTGCAGGTGGTGATGACAGAATCTGCCACCCACTTTATTACACCTGTAACCATGCAGGCCCTGTCTGGCAATACGGTATACACCGACCAGTGGGATGCGCGCATACATAATAATATGCCGCACATAGACCTAACACGGGATGCCGATGCCATCGTGATTGCACCCTGTAGCACAGACTTTATTTTCAAACTGGCACATGGTGCCTGCAACGACTTGCTCTCTACCCTGTGCATCGCCCGCCCTGCCAACCTACCGTTGCTGATAGCGCCAGCCATGAATGTGGAAATGTGGCAAAACCCAGCAACCCAGCGCAATGTGCAACAAATTCTGGCCGACGGCATACAGCTCATGGGGCCTGCTGCTGGTGACCAGGCTTGTGGCGAAACCGGCATGGGCCGCATGCTGGAACCGGATCAATTGCTCGCAGAAATCATAGCAGCATTCCATGCAAAAACACTGGCAGGCAAGCACGTATTGATCACCGCTGGCCCCACCTTTGAACCGATAGACCCGGTGCGCGGCATCACCAATCTGTCGTCCGGCAAGATGGGCTACGCAATTGCCCAGGCCGCCTGGGAAGCAGGTGCCATTGTCACACTGGTGTCTGGTCCGACCGCACTCGAAGCACCTTATGGCGTACGTCGTATCCACGTGCAGACTGCCCAGCAAATGCATGATGCCGTAATGGCGCAATTGAAACAGCAAAAACAGGAAGTATTTGTTGCCGTGGCAGCCGTCGCTGACTGGCGCGTCGCCAATGCCAGCGAGCAGAAGCTAAAGAAAACTGGCGACAATGATATGCCGCAATTGCAATTTGCACAAAACCCTGACATTCTGGCGGCCGTAGCAGCCATGCCGAATCCACCTTACTGCGTAGGCTTTGCTGCCGAGTCAGAAAATCTTTTGCAATATGGTTCTGCCAAGCGCCAAAAGAAAAATGTCCCGTTGCTGGTTGGCAATATCGGTCATAACACCTTTGGCAAGGATGATAATGAGCTGGTGCTGTTTGACGTACATGGTCACACTATTCTGCCACGCGCCGACAAGCAAACCCTGGCCCTGCAACTGGTCGCTGAAATCGCCCTGCGCACCAGCCTGATGTAAATCTTCCATTCAGTTCAAAGAGCCTGGTCTCTTTGAGCATTATTTATTTGTTCATTTTTTGCACAATACGATGAAAAACATAGACCTCAAAATCCTCGACAGCCGCATGAAGGACTTCCTGCCATCGTATGGTACACCCGGCAGTGCTGGCCTCGACCTGCGCGCTTGCATAGACGCAGCCATTACCATACAACCCGGCCAGACAGTCCTGATCCCTACCGGCCTGGCGATCCACATCGCTGACCCTGGCTATGCTGCCATGATCTTGCCACGTAGTGGCATGGGCCATAAAAACGGCATCGTCCTCGGTAACCTCGTTGGCCTGATTGACTCTGACTACCAGGGCCAACTGATGGTATCAACCTGGAACCGCAGCCAGGCAGAATTCACTCTCCAGTCCATGGAAAGACTGGCGCAACTGATCATCGTGCCTGTGCTGCAAGTTGGCTTTAATATCGTCGACGAGTTTGGACAGAGTGAGCGTGGTGAAGGTGGGTTTGGGAGCACAGGCAAACATTAAATTTATCTCTTGCTGGCCAATTTTTTGTTCAACCCCAGCACGCTAAGTAATAACAGTGCCAGCAACACGAATAGTGTCAGCAAGAAAACGGAAAACAGAAAAAATGCATGGTATGTCGGAGCATGCATCATCGTTATGGCAATGAGTAAGCTAACGATGATGTCTATCGTCAGGCAAACCAACAATTTCCAGACCCGCTCCCATAAATTCGAGCTTAGTGCCCATGCAAACATCATATAGAGCACAGCCAGGATTAGTAATTCAAGCAGCACTGACCAGACAGGATATGATTGCACCTCAATGATTTTTCGCACATGAATCATATACCCGTCCGGCAGCGTGCCCGCCCATATTAGCAATGCCGCCATCACTGCATAGATGGCGGCAATTATTTTCCTAGTATGGCGGTAAACCTGCTCAAACATGCACAGGAATCAATCAGGCAAGGCTGGCCAACGCTGCTAGCAATTTAGCTTTCAATTCCTCGTTCTTCAATTCCTGCTTTTCCACATCAAAATTTTCATAAAAGGTCGGCACTGACAAACTGGCCTTCACTTCTCCGCCAAAGAAGGGCGCTGATCCCGTAGCAGCAGCCAGCACGCTGGCACCACCACGTGCACCAGGAGACGTCGACAGCATGACCATGGGTTTTCCCTGGAAAACCTTGCCATTGACGCGTGAGCACCAGTCAAACAGGTTTTTGTAAGCAGCGCTGTACGAACCATTGTGTTCAGCAAAGGAAATCACGATGGCATCGCTGGCCGCAATTTTGTCCAGAAAAGCCTGAGCCAGCGCAGGTTTTCCCAATTCGGCTTCTTTATCCACACTGAACAATGGCAGTTCATAATCATTCAAATCCAGCACGTCTACAGTAGCGTCTGTAAGCAGGTTCGCAGCATAAGTCACGAGTTGCTTGTTGATGGATTTTTTGCTGGTACTTGCAGCGAAAGCGAGTAATTTCATCGTAATGTCCTTAATTCAAAAATTCAGATTCAGATTCAGATTTTGTACTAACAATCTCTTGGCGGCATTGTAAATCAAAATCCTTGTCATTCCTGGCAACAAGACTCATATGGGCAGAGCAAAACCTGAATCATTAATCTGGATTAAAATATTGACCAGACTGCATCACCAAAATAGCGATGCCGAACAATCACGCAGAAGCAAAAATGCGAGACATTCTGAATCCTTTCAGAAGTCATGCAAACTCTGCAAAAATCTTCATAGAAAGACCATCATGAGCCTTATCAGCCTGACCATACCCTCCCGCATGAAGGATCTGGGCGGTTTTACCGTAGGCCGAATTTTGCCGTTTGCCAAACGCCATCTGGTCGGCCCCTTTATCTTTCTGGACCATATGGGACCAGCGCATTTCACAGCCGGACAAGGCATGGATGTCAGGCCACACCCGCACATAGGCCTGGCTACCGTTACCTATCTGTTTGAAGGCGGCATGCTCCATCGAGATAGCTTGGGCACCGAACAGGAAATACTTGCGGGTGATGTCAACTGGATGACTGCAGGTCGTGGCATCACCCATTCGGAGCGCAATAGCGATGCTCAACGCTCCCAGACTCGCACGGTGCATGGTTTGCAAAGTTGGGTAGCCCTGCCCAAAGAGTTTGAAGAAGTAGAGCCGGAATTTCACCATCACCCAGCAAAAAACCTGCCCGTATTTGAAATTGGCGGGGTAGCACTCAAGCTAATCGCAGGCACGGCCTATGGACATACGGCGCCAGTCAAAATCTTTAGCCCACTTTTTTATGTCGAGGCAAAAATGCCAGCCGGTACGCAATTGCAAGTACCTGCCGAATATGCAGAGCGCGCTTTATACCTTATTTCAGGCGAAGTACGCGTAGACGAAGAAGTTGTGCAGGAACGCACCATGCCAGTCTTTGCAGAGGACGCTGATGTAATGATTACTGCAACCAGTGACGCCCATCTGGTGTTGCTGGGCGGTGCAAACCTACCAGAGCAACGCTATATTTTTTGGAATTTTGTATCCACTTCAGAAGCCCGCATAGAGCAGGCAAAAGTTGACTGGAAGGCTGGACGCTTTGCCAAGGTCAACGGCGACGATGAATTCATCCCATTACCCGAATAGGAAAACACAATGTCAGATCAAACCATCTCCGCTCATGTCGTCGAAACTGGCGAAAACACTTATGCCGTTGACATCAATGTCTCCGGCCATACGATCAAAGGTGACGAGCCACTAGATGCCGGTGGCGGCAATCTTGGCCCCGCCCCTTTTGATTTATTAACAGCAGCACTAGGGGAATGCACAGCCATGACAGTGCGCTGGTATGCCAAGCAGCATGAATGGCCGCTAGACAAGGTTGAAGTCAAATTGACGCATCACAAAGAGGGTACCCAAGACATATTCAAGAAACAAGTTATCCTGCATGGAGCAGACTTGACTGAAGAGCAACGAGCCAGACTCATTGCCATCGCAGCAAAATGCCCGGTGCACAAAACCATCACCAGCTCGCCCATCATAGAAACCAGCGCGGGCTAACAGACAAAAGCCCGGACAGTATCCGGGCTTTTTGCTATTTCTTCATTTTGCGGCTGCGTCCTGCTGATTCACGCAAGATAGTGTAGCTCCAGTCATCGCTATGCGAACCGGCACCCGTAGTCACAGAGACGCGAAACATATCGCCATCCCCTTTCATACGCTTGCCTGAGGCAACATGCTTTTTGCTGACATCGCTACGTTCGTAGACATCAACCTCAACTTCATTTCCTTCCAGGGCGGCCTGGGATAAAACTGCGTCTATGGTCTTGGTTGTATATTCAAGTACATATGTGGGAAGTGTAAGGCCTGCCATACTTGTCTCCATCACGCAAAAAACATACGTCCATTAAAGAAAAACCCCGGCCTGAGCCGGGGCAGACAAGGGTGGATTAATCTACTTCGACCACCTCTTGTGATGCCTCTGGTGGGCTGGCATCGCCTTCAGAAAATTCCAGTTTGACCTGGTCTTTATCATCAAGGTCAACGATGACACGTCCGCCTGTTACCAGCTTACCGAATAAGAGCTCATCCGCCAAGGCTTTACGTATCATATCCTGTATCAAGCGCGCCATAGGACGGGCGCCCATCAATGGATCAAATCCTTTTTTACCAAGGAACTTGCGTAAATTATCAGTGAAAGTTGCTTCGACTTTTTTCTCGTGCAATTGCTCTTCAAGCTGCATGAGGAATTTGTCAACCACACGCAAGATGATCTCTTCGTCGAGTGCACGGAAGCTGATAATGGCATCCAGACGGTTACGGAATTCAGGCGTAAACATCCGTTTGATATCGGCCATTTCATCGCCAGCTTCTTTGCTGTCGTTGAAACCGATAGAACGTTTTTGCAAACTTTCAGCGCCCGCATTGGTCGTCATAATAATAATCACATTGCGGAAATCTGCCTTGCGTCCGTTGTTATCTGTTAACGTGCCATGATCCATCACCTGCAACAAGATGTTAAAAACATCAGGATGGGCTTTTTCTATCTCATCCAGCAACAACACGGCATGCGGTTTTTTGGTGATGGCTTCAGTCATCAAACCACCCTGATCAAAGCCGACATAACCCGGCGGCGCGCCGATCAGACGGCTGACAGCATGACGCTCCATGTATTCCGACATGTCGAAGCGTATCAGCTCTATACCCAGGGTGAAGGCCAATTGCTTGGCGACCTCGGTTTTACCAACACCAGTAGGACCAGAGAACAGGAAGGAGCCGATAGGCTTGTCAGTCTTGCCCAGGCCAGCACGGGCCATCTTGATAGATGATGCCAATGCTTCAATTGCAGGCTCCTGACCAAAAACCACATTCTTCAAGTCGCGCTCTATGGTTTGCAGCTTGCTCCGGTCATCCTGATTAACAGTCTGCGGCGGAATACGGGCGATTTTCGAGATGATGTCTTCGATATCAGCCTTGCCTATGGTTTTCTTTTGCTTGGACTTCGGCAAAATACGCTGGGCAGCACCCGCCTCGTCAATCACATCGATTGCCTTGTCAGGCAAATGGCGGTCATTGATGAAACGTGCAGACAGCTCTGCCGCTGTCGTCAGTGCAGATGCTGAATACTTGACGTTGTGATGTTCTTCAAACTTGGATTTCAAGCCGCGCAAAATTTGCACAGTTTGCTCAACCGTTGGTTCGTTGACATCGATCTTCTGGAAGCGACGCGCCAGGGCATGGTCTTTTTCAAAGACACCACGATATTCAGTGTAAGTGGTCGCACCTATGCACTTCAGTTGTCCACTGGACAAGGCTGGCTTCAAGAGATTGGACGCATCGAGCGTTCCGCCTGATGCTGAACCAGCACCAATGATGGTATGAATTTCATCAATGAACAAGATACCGTTAGGTGTGTCTTTTAACTGCTTGAGCACGCCCTTGAGACGCAACTCAAAGTCGCCACGGTATTTGGTACCTGCCAGCAAAGCACCCATGTCCAGAGAATAGACCACGGCATTATTCAAAATATCTGGGACATCACTTTGTGTGATACGCCATGCCAGTCCCTCAGCTATAGCTGTTTTACCAACGCCAGCCTCACCCACCAGCAAGGGATTGTTTTTGCGGCGACGGCACAGAATCTGAATCACGCGTTCAACTTCATTGTCGCGACCGATCAGCGGGTCTATCTTGCCTTCCGCAGCGGCCTTGTTCAGATTTTGGGTGAACTGGTCAAGCGGATTTTCCTTGGCTTGTGCTTCTACCTGGTTTTCTTCCGTGCCTTCAGGTGATTTTTGCGGCTCGTTGTGGCTGTCTTTACGCACACCGTGCGAAATGAAGTTCACCACGTCGAGGCGTGTTACACCCTGCTGATGTAAATAATACACAGCATGCGAATCCTTTTCACCGAAGATAGCGACCAGCACATTTGCGCCAGTGACTTCTTTTTTGCCATTCGATGCCGATTGAACGTGCATGATGGCGCGCTGTATCACCCGCTGGAAGCCAAGGGTAGGCTGGGTATCAACCTCATTGGTGCCAGGCACGGTGGGGGTATTGTCAGTAATAAAATTACCCAGGGTTTTGCGCAAATCCTCAATATTGACCGCGCAGGCCCTGAGGACCTCCGCAGCAGAAGGGTTATCCAGCAAGGCGAGCAAAAGGTGCTCTACCGTGATGAATTCATAACGAGCCTGCCTGGCCTCCACAAAGGCCATATGCAGACTAACTTCCAGTTCTTGCGCAATCATACTTCCTCCATCACACATTGCAGGGGGTGTCCTGCCTTACGAGCGTGCGTCAAAACGAGTTCCACTTTGGTCAGCGCAATATCCTTGGAATAGACGCCACATATCCCTTTGCCATCCCGGTGCACCTTGAGCATGATCTGCATTGCAGTCTCACGATCCTTATTAAAATATTCCTGAACGATCGCCACCACAAACTCCATAGGAGTGTAGTCGTCGTTGAGTAAAATTACCTGATACATGGAAGGCGGTTTTAACTTCTGCGCCTGACGTTCCAGTATCGTACCGTTTTCTTGCTTGTTTCCCATACGTATATTCTAGTACGTTGATTCATTTCAGAGACAAATAATAAGCGAATAAAAACGGCTTAATTCTCTCCCAGGTCAATGTTACGCGCTTTCTGCTTTATTCGCAGATGGTGATCAATTCCTTTAGATCAAGTTTCAATAGCAAAACTATTTCTTCACATCAAATATCGCTGTATTTTCTTGTCATTAAGTAAAAATACAACAGTACTGCAAAACTACTTCATTTGTAACCAGAAGTTTCTTGACTTTAGCTTTTTTTCCGCCAAGAATGATATTTATTGACAAATAAAGTATTAAATCGTCAATATGAAGTGAGCAGGTCAAGGGGGAGGTAGCATAGTGCTAGGTTTCTTGCTTTTACGGCTCGTGTGATTAGTTTCTATTTGAAAGATGCATTATGGCAACAGGTACCGTCAAGTGGTTCAATGATTCCAAAGGTTTCGGCTTTATCACTCCGGATGACGGCGGTGAGGATTTGTTCGCCCACTTTTCCGCAATCCAGATGAACGGCTTCAAGACCCTGAAAGAAGGTCAAAAAGTAACGTTCGAAGTCACGCAAGGCCCTAAAGGCAAGCAAGCTTCCAACATTCAAAACCCTTAATCTTTGATTCTTCTTTGATTTTTGGTTTTTTAAAGAACCCCGCAACTGCGGGGTTTTTTTTGTGCTTTTGATCCTTGCACATCAAATTTCCACTTCGCTTATACCGGCATCAAGACTACAGTAGATGCCTGGTCAAAACGCAGGTTTACTTTTTCTCAATGAAGCTCAGGCAAAAAATCATATTCCTGGCAGTTGCCCCACTGCTGTTGGCGTTTTCCGGTATTGCGATGGCAGTATTTTACCAAGCCACGTTTTTGGCAAAACAACAAAGAAGCACCATAGAGCAAGCCTATCTGTCCAGTAAAGAAGCCGAACTCAAGCACTATGTCACGCTGGGCACGGCAGCGATAGCCCATCTCTACAACAGCAAGCAACAAAACCCCAATACGCAAGAAGAAGCAAAAAAAATATTGGCGGCCCTGGATTTCGGCGACGATGGCTATTTTTACATCTATAACATGGAGGGCAAGAACCTCATGCATCCACGCCGCCCCGACCTGGTCGGCAAGGATTTATGGAATATGACTGACCACGAAGGCAGCCTGACCATACAAAATCTGCTCAACAAAGCCAAGGCCGGCGGTGGTGCCATCCGTTATATGTGGGAAAAACCCTCGATGCACAAGGTCATGCCCAAGCTTGGCTATGTCGTCAAACTGGAACAATGGGGCTGGATGCTGGGTACAGGCATTTATCTCGACGACGTTGATGACGCCCTCAATAAAATTGACATACAAGTGGCAAAAAACATACAAAGCACCATGTCATGGATTGCAGGCATCGCGATTATCAGTGCCCTGCTGATCGCCCTGTCAGGTCTGGCCCTGAATATCAGTGAATCAAGGCTGGCTGAAGCCAAATTGAAAGTATTGGCCCAGAGCGTGGTCAGCTCGCAGGAAGATGAGCGCGCGCGCCTGTCGCGCGACCTGCACGATGGCCTTAGCCAGTTATTGGTGTCGGTCAAGCTGCAGATAGAGTCAGGACAAGTCAAACTTTATCAGGCCGGAGCAGGCCCAGAGGCTGCAAAACTGTCATTCGCCCGTGCCACCGACCAACTCAACGAAGCGCTCAGCGAAGTCAGACGCATCTCACACAATCTGCGCCCTGCCCTGCTGGACGACCTGGGTCTGGTGGCAGCTTTTGAACATCTGGCCGATGAATTTGAACATGCCAGCGGCTTGCCAGTTAGCTTTGATGCAGCCGGCGACTTTCAGTCACTGGATGAAATCAGTAATACTGTCCTATTCAGGGTTGCGCAAGAAGCCTTGACGAATATACACAAGCACGCCGAGCAAGTCAGACATGTTAATTTGCAACTACTCAGCGATGCAGAAGGAATCAAACTGATCATCGCCGATGATGGGCGCGGTTTTGATATCAAGGGGGTAGCAAACCACCCGCACAGAGGTATAGGCTTGAGCAATATGCGTGAACGTCTGGCTGCGATTAATGGCCGTTTAGAATTACAATCCAGTACCAATGGCACAACTGTGACCGCAAGCTTATCGAATGGAGAAACAAAATGACCGAGAACATACCGGTCCGGCCAGCAGCACAAGTACATCTATTGCTGGTTGATGATCATCCCCTGGTCAGGGACGGGCTCAGGGCAAGGCTGGAAACCATCGCCAGCATCACCATAGCTGGCGAGGCAGGTACGGCTGAGGATGCCCTGCTGATCGCTGCCAGCAAGCCTGTCAACCTCATCCTGATGGATATCAACCTTGGCACAGGCAATGGCATCAGCCTGACGGCGCGGTTCAAGGCAGAATATCCGCATATTGCGGTCATCATGCTGTCCATGCACGAGAAGACAGAATACGTCAATCAATCCATGCAAGCGGGAGCGCGCGCTTACGTGCTCAAGGATGCGCCGGCGGTAGAAATCATCGAGGCGATCGATACTGTCATGGCTGGCGGCACCTATTTCAGCTCGGGCCTGAAGAAGCAATCAGCAAATAGTGATAGCAGCCAGACGCTGACACAAAGAGAAAAATCCATACTGACTTGCATCGCCACAGGAAAATCCAACAAGCATATTGCAAGAGATCTTGGCCTCAGTGTCAGGACGGTCGAAACCCACAGGCTCAATATCAAGCGCAAACTGAATATTGAAGGTCAGGCGGATTTGATACGCTATGCTTTGAATAATGTGATTGTTTGACTTAGCAGACAGCAAAGCATGAAATGACAAAGCCGACACGCAAGTCGGCTTTGTCATTATCGGCAAAACTGGCTACCGAATAAGTTTTACATATTTTCAATCATGACATCGCCAAAACCGGAGCAAGATACTTGTGTCGCACCTTCCATCAGGCGTGCAAAGTCATAAGTCACTTTCTTGGCTGTGATGGCCTTTTCTGTCGCGCTGATCAGCAGGTCAGCGGCTTCCAGCCAGCCCATGTGACGCAACATCATTTCTGCGGACAAGATCAGAGAACCTGGGTTCACATAATCTTTACCAGCGTACTTAGGTGCTGTGCCATGGGTTGCTTCAAACATGGCGATAGAGTCAGACAGATTGGCACCTGGAGCAATACCAATACCACCAACCTGAGCTGCCAGCGCGTCAGAGATATAGTCGCCGTTCAGGTTCAGTGTAGCGATAACGCTGTATTCTGCCGGACGCAACAGGATTTGCTGCAAGAATGCATCAGCGATGGAATCCTTGACAGTGATTTCTTTACCTGTCCTAGGATTCTTGAATTTGCACCATGGGCCGCCGTCGATCAGTTCAGCACCGAATTCTTTTTGTGCCAAAGCATATGCCCAGTCACGGAAGCCACCTTCGGTGTACTTCATGATGTTGCCTTTGTGAACGATAGTCACAGATGGCTTGTCATTGTCGATTGCGTACTGGATCGCTTTGCGTACCAGGCGCTCTGTACCTTCGCGAGATACTGGCTTGACGCCGATACCAGAAGTTTCAGGGAAACGGATTTTCTTGACGCCCATTTCTTCTGTCAGGAACTTGATCAGTTTTTTAACTTGGTCAGAGCCTTCAGCGAATTCAATACCAGCATAGATATCTTCAGAGTTTTCACGGAAGATGACCATGTCTGTTTTTTCTGGCTCACGCACTGGAGATGGCACGCCTTTGAAATAACGCACTGGGCGCAGGCAGACATACAGATCCAGTTCTTGACGCAGGGCCACGTTCAAAGAACGGATGCCACCGCCAACTGGCGTAGTCAATGGGCCTTTGATGGAAACAACGTAGTCTTTCAAGACTTTCAGTGTTTCTTCTGGCAACCAGACGTCAGGGCCGTAAACTTTAGTGGATTTTTCACCAGCATAGATTTCCATCCAGCTGATTTTGCGTTTGCCGCCATAGGCTTTTGCTACGGCCGCGTCGACGACCTTGATCATGACCGGGCTGATATCAACGCCAGTACCATCGCCTTCGATAAAAGGGATGATAGGATTGTCAGGAACATTCAATGAAAAATCAGCATTGACGGTAATTTGTTTACCTTCAGGAGGTACTTGAATATGTTGATACATCGTTTTCTCCGTGGTTGGGCGATCAAGCGGGTCGCGCTTTTCTCATCATTTGTCTTTTGTGTTTACATTTAATAGAGTGAGCACTCTTCTATAAGACACAAGACCATCATTTCGTATTATGCACTACTATTTTACCGTATGCCATCAGTTTGTCAGCTTTACTGGTGTCACTGGTGCCATGAATTTCCCTTGCTGCAATATTTGAAATTACTACATATCATTCAATCAAGAGACCAGACTTGCGCAAACCAACATAGAAGACCAATCTTAGATTGACACTGTGCACAGTCTGTTTTGCCGTTTATTCAGCTGCATTTTACGGTTACCATATTGCCATGAAACTGATTTTACTCAACAAACCTTTCAATGTGATGTGCCAATTTTCGGCACATCCCAGCCGACCTACCCTGGCTGACTATGTCAATATCCCGCACATCTATCCGGCTGGCCGGCTTGACGCAGACAGTGAGGGGCTGATTCTGCTGACTGATGACGGCCAACTACAGAATCGCATCAGTCATCCCGATCACAAACAACCCAAAACATACCTGGTGCAAGTTGAAGGGACACCCACTCGCGAACCCCTGGACAAACTACGTCAAGCTTTGGACCTGGGCGATTTTGTCACCCAGCCCTGCATCGTTAAGCACATCCATCCACCTGAATGGCTATGGCCACGCAATCCGCCTGTGCGCGAAAGAGCGAACATACCAACCAGTTGGCTAAGCATGACTTTATCAGAAGGGAAAAATCGCCAGGTCAGACGCATGACTGCGGCAGTTGGCTTGCCAACCTTGCGCCTGGTGAGGATAAGCATAGGCGGTTTTTCGCTCGAATCCCACCCAATGTTACCCGGTGAATGGCAGGAAGTTAAAATTTAAACAATGTTTGCACAGGAATTCAGAAAAAATTCACAAACGTTGCAAATTAATTAGAATTCTTGTCAACGCCCAACTTAATGGTAGCGTTGCTTGCCTTGATTCCAGTGAATCATTTTCAACCAATATTTTTTTGAAGGACACCAAAATGAAAAAATTGATCGCCGCTCTGGTCGCAGGTCTGTTTGCTTCTGCTGCTTTCGCCCAAGCACCCGCTCCTTCAGCTAAAGCGTCCGCTCCAGCTGCAGCTGCAGCTGCTGCATCAACAGATGCGGCCAAGCCAGCTAAGAAAGCCAAAAAATCCAAGAAGAAAGCAGCATCCGCATCCGCCGCTGCATCTAAGTAATTCAGTCGTTTTCAGCACAAAAAAGGCAGGCTAGTCCTGCTTTTTTTATACCTGGAATTATCAGATACGCCGCCTGAAGTCGAAAATTCGGAGCAAAACCACAAACGACAAAAAGCCGCAATATATTGCGGCTTTTTTTCACTTCATGCAGTTAGCAGTTTAAGGCTAACCTTCCGGCTTTAGAAGCAGGCTTAAAATTAAGCCAGTGCTTTCAAAGCGGATGCCAGACGGCTCTTATGGCGAGCTGCCTTGTTTTTGTGAATGATTTTCTTGTCAGCGATACGGTCGATAACCGATACGGAGCTTTGGAAAATTGTTGCTGCAGCAGCTTTATCACCAGCTTCGATCGCTTTACGAACAGCTTTGATCGCTGTGCGCAGCGTGGAGCGCTGGCTGGAGTTGTGTGCATTCAGTTTAACTGCTTGACGAGCACGTTTGCGTGCTTGTGCGGTATTTGCCATGAGATTTCCTAAACGTGGTCAAAGCGACGAGGTCAAAACATTTGATAAAATGCCACGCCGCAAAATTCTATACAGCTTTGCAGTATAACTGGATTTATTTTTGATAGCAAGCATTCCTGTCGATTCTTGCAACAGACAGCAGTATTTCTGATATTCCAGTCAGATTTACGCAACTGTCATGCCCAAAATTTGCACGACTGTATCTATGCGTATCACATCAGGGGTGCAAAACTGAGTATCTGGGTACGATTTTACTATCAAAACCACTTCACTGCCCGATACCACTGCCAAAGGATGAACATGCATTGCAAGCCAATTACGATAAAGGGAAAACACGTCACCCTCGAACCACTGAAACAGCATCATCTGGCTGATATCCAGGCCGCAGCAGCCGATGGCGAGTTATGGAAACTGTTTTTTACCTCTGTCCCCTCCCCTGACAACACCCAGAACTGGCTCAATATTGCCCTGGAAATGCAACAGCAAGAAAAAGCCCTGCCGTTTATCGTCCGTGAAAACGCAACTGGCCAGATAGTTGGTGCCACCAGATACTGTAATATGGATATCAATAACAAACGCTTGGAGATAGGCTACACCTGGTATGCGCAAAGAGTGCAACGCAGTCCGGTGAATACCGAATGCAAGTTGCTGTTACTGGGCCACGCATTCGAAGAATTTGGCTGTATAGCTGTCGAGTTCCGCACTGACTGGTTCAACCGCCGTTCTCAGGCCGCAATAGAGCGACTTGGTGCAAAGCGCGACGCAATCTTGCGCAATCACATGATTTTGCCGGATGGCCGCATCCGTGATACGGTCGTATATAGCATTCTGAATTCTGAATGGGCGGGTGTGAAAAAGAATTTGCAATATATGCAATCCAAATATGAATAAATAGTAGGGAGACTGACTAGTGCTGATCGATTTTTTCTTTACCCTGAAAGACGCCAGGATCCCGGTATCCATCAAGGAGTTTCTAATGCTGCTGGAGGCCATGGAAAAAGGGCTCATCAGCTTGTCGCTTGACGACTTTTATTTCCTGTCGCGCACCATCATGATCAAGGATGAAGCGCATTACGACAAATTCGACAAAGCCTTTGGTCTGTACTTCAAGGGAATAGACACGATTTTTGAAAAACGCCCTGACATTCCGCTGGACTGGCTCATGAAACGCATGGAGCGCGAATTGAGCGACGAGCAAAAAGCCGCCATCGAGAAATTTGGTTATGACAAGCTGATGGACAGGCTGCAGGAATTGCTCAAAGAACAAAAAGAGCGTCACGAAGGCGGCAATAAATGGATAGGCACCGGCGGCACGTCCCCATTTGGTAATGGAGGCACCAATCCGGAAGGCATACGGATAGGTGGTAAAGGAGGAAGCCGCACCGCCGTCAAGGTGTGGGAAGCGCGCGCCTTTCGCGACTATGATGCCGAACGCGAGCTCGGCACCCGTAACATCAAGGTCGCCCTGCGTCGCTTGCGCAAATTCGCCCGCCAGGGTGCCGAAGAAGAATTGGCGCTGGACGCCACCATCAAGGCCACCGCAAACAATGCCGGTTACCTCGACATCAAGATGCAGCCAGAGCGCAAGAATAATATCAAAGTACTCATGCTACTGGACGTAGGCGGCACTATGGACGACCACATCGCCCAGACAGAAGAATTATTCTCCGCCGCCAAGACTGAATTCAAGAACATGGAATTCTTTTACTTCCACAACTGCGTCTACGACTACCTATGGAAAAACAACCGCCGCCGCCATGCAGAAAAGTTTCCTACCTGGGATGTCTTGCGCAAATATACACCCGACACCAAGGTCATCTTCGTCGGCGACGCCACGATGAGCCCTTATGAGATCCTTCAGGCTGGAGGCTCTGTCGAATACAACAACGAAGAAGCCGGTGCGACCTGGTTGCAACGGTTCACCTCGGCTTTCCCAAAATATATCTGGCTCAATCCAGAACCTGAAGGACTGTGGCAATACCGGCAATCTATATCAGTGATCAGGCAGATTATGAGTAACCGGATGTTTCCGGTGACGATAGAGGGGCTGGAGCGTGGGATGAGATTGTTGAGTAAGTAACTGCAGACCAGAAAACAAACTTTGCAAGGGTGCAATGGCAAAGTTTGTTTTTATCGGGCCGGCACCATCTTCACCGCAACTGCAAAAACTTCTGTATCGTCGACAAAACCTGCTTCCTCGACAAAGGCTTGGTTAAAAAGCCTTCACACCCTGCTTGTTGCGCATTTGCAACTTTATAATTAAAGCTTTTATCGACCAAAAAAATCACCGTCGTCCGCCGGTCAGTATTTTGCTTTTTTAATTCAGCACACAGGCGATACGGGTCAATATCTGGCGTTGAACTATTGATCATCGTCATGGCATGACGATTATTCTTGTCCAGCATAAGGGCGCTGCGCTCATCTGTTGCCAGTGTCACGGTGATGCCATATTTGTCCATGATCATGGCGACATATTCACGAAAACGTATGTCCTTGTCGACGATCATGATGCCACCCTTGGGCACGCTGGGCCTGCGCATCTTTTGGTATTCGCTAGGGTCGGTCAGGTCAAGATCAATACGTTCACGGCGGCGGCGCTCAGGCACGGCCACTTCGCCAAAGGCGCTTAAGGTAGTCAGCAATAGCTGGCGACGGTCTATCAGCTCATCGAGAACGTCAAACAGTTTGCGCCAGCGTATGGGCCGAGGCATGGACTGATAGTGCAAATTGACTTCAGTTTTCCCTATAAGCAATACTGGTTGCGCCCCGCCCAGATTGAGGTCGGATAGCGTAGCCAAAGCCTTTAAATCTTCTGCATTGACAATATGGATGTCAGGATCTTGTAAACTTCCAGTTTTTAATACCAGATAGCGATACCCCTTCTCGCGGAGCACGGCAAGAACGGTTGAAAAGGTTTCTTCCTCTTTTGGAGAAAATCCAAGCAGTCGGATCGCGATCGTTGGAGTTTTTGTTGGCATCGTTTTTCCATCTTACACATTGCAGCTTCGATCATTGCAGCTACAATAGCTGCAAAAACGCTGCAAGAATACAGCTTAATTCTGCCAGCCTCGCAAAAAAATTGCAAAACATCATCAAAAAATTAACCAAAACAACAGATTTTCATTCGCATGGCCACTAAAAAAAATACTTCTCCGTCAGACTATAGCGAATCATCCATCCGAGTACTTAAGGGCCTGGAGCCGGTCAAACAAAGACCGGGGATGTATACCCGCACCGAAAACCCCCTGCATATCATCCAAGAGGTCATTGACAATGCCTCGGATGAGGCATTGGGAGGGCATTGCAAAAACATTCTGGTGACCATCAATGCTGATACCAGTATCAGTGTAGAAGATGATGGCCGTGGCATTCCAGTTGGCCTGCACCCTGAAGAAGGTGTACCGACTGTAGAAATCGTGTTTACCCGCTTGCACGCGGGTGGCAAATTTGATAAAGGTTCAGGCGGTGCCTACGCATTCTCAGGCGGCTTGCATGGTGTCGGTGTATCTGTCACAAACGCCCTGTCCAAGCGCCTGGAAATCACGGTATGGCGAGAAGCAGGTTTGCACAACCTGACTTTTGCCAATGGCGACGTGATAGAACCGCTACGCAGCCAGCCACTGGCACGCGGCGATAAAAAGAGCGGTACGCGCGTCACGATCTGGCCAGATGCCAAGTATTTTGACAGCGCCAATATCCCGCAAAGCGAATTGCAGCGCCTGCTGCGCTCCAAGGCAGTGTTGCTGCCCGGCGTCAAAGTTACGCTGGCCAACGCCAAGACCGGCGAAAGCCAGACCTGGCAATATGATCAGGGCTTGCGCGGTTACCTGACAGAAGCTTTAGCCCAGTCTTCGCATGGTGAACCTTTAATACCCCTGTTTGAAGGTGAGCAATTTGCCAATTCCGACAGTGACGGCTTTGCCGAAGGCGAAGGTGCATCCTGGGTGGTTGCGTGGACAGAAGAAGGCAATGTCGTCCGCGAATCCTATGTCAACCTCATTCCTACCCCGGCTGGTGGTACGCATGAATCTGGCTTGCGCGAAGGCCTGTTTGGCGCAGTGAAGAGCTTTGCTGAAATGCACTCCCTGCTACCTAAAGGCGTCAAGCTGCTGCCAGAAGACGTTTTCGCCCGCGTATCCTTTGTCTTGTCAGCCAAGGTATTGGACCCGCAATTCCAGGGCCAGATCAAGGAGAGGCTGAATTCACGCGACGCCGTGCGCCTGGTATCATCCTTTACCAAGCCGCCACTGGAACTGTGGTTGAACTCACACGTTGAATACGGCAAGAAGCTGGCTGAACTGGTCATCAAGCAAGCCCAATCGCGCTTGCGTTCTGCCCAAAAAGTCGAAAAGAAAAAATCTTCTGGCGTGGCCGTCTTGCCAGGAAAACTGACAGATTGCGAATCGAATGACATTACCCGTAATGAAATCTTCCTGGTCGAGGGTGATTCTGCCGGTGGTTCCGCCAAGATGGGTCGCGACAAAGAATTTCAGGCGATCTTGCCTCTGCGCGGCAAGGTCTTGAACTCATGGGAGTCTGAACGCGACCGCCTGTTTGCCAATAACGAGATTCATGATATCGCCGTCGCTATCGGAGTAGACCCCCATGGCATGAACGAGATCGTTGATTTTACCAATCTGCGCTACGGAAAAATTTGCATACTCTCTGATGCTGACGTTGATGGTTCACATATCCAGGTTTTGCTATTGACACTGTTCTTCCGCCACTTCCCACAACTGATTGCGCGTGGTCATATCTGTGTAGCGCGTCCGCCATTGTTCCGTGTTGATGCACCTGCACGTGGCAAGAAACCGGCGCAAAAAATCTATGCCCTGGATCAAGGCGAGCTTATCGCCATTGAAGACAAATTGCGTAAGGATGGTGTCAAGGATGGCGCATGGGCAATTTCCCGCTTCAAGGGTCTTGGTGAAATGAATGCCAGCCAGTTATGGGAAACCACCATGAACCCGGATACGCGCCGCCTGCTGCCAGTTTCGCTGGGTGAGTTTGATCAGGCCTTCTCTGAAGGACGGTTCAATATGCTGATGGGGAAAGGCGAAGCCGCCGCCCGCCGTGCCTGGATAGAAGAGCACGGAAACGCTGTTGAAGCTGATATATAAAATATCTGACCTTGCAGACCACAAAAGAATACAAAAATACGAATAGAACCATGAGCGAACAAGCGAATTTATTTGATCAAACCCCACCGCCACCTGGCGATGGTGAAACCCTGACCCTGGCGACGTTTGCCGAACGCGCCTACCTCGACTATGCCATCTCGGTCGTCAAGGGTCGCGCCCTGCCCGATGTTTGTGACGGTCAAAAACCAGTACAACGCCGCATCCTTTATGCGATGAATGAACTGGGCCTGAACTCTGCCGCAAAACCACGCAAATCTGCCGCTGTAGTTGGTGATGTACTGGGTAAGCTGCATCCGCATGGCGACCAGTCCGTGTATGACGCTCTGGTACGCATGGCGCAGGATTTTTCGCTGCGCTACCCCTTGATTGACGGCCAGGGTAATTTCGGCTCACGTGATGGCGACGGAGCGGCGGCAATGCGATATACAGAAGCACGTCTGACACCAATCTCCAGATTACTGATGGATGAAATCGACCAGGGT
The DNA here is from genome assembly GCF_030683615.1 of Undibacterium sp. Classification (NCBI taxonomy): domain Bacteria; kingdom Pseudomonadati; phylum Pseudomonadota; class Betaproteobacteria; order Burkholderiales; family Oxalobacteraceae; genus Undibacterium; species Undibacterium sp. Next base: position 133,714 of record NZ_JAUXQE010000006.1, on the reverse strand, counting down.
ACGGTCGATTTTCAGCCCAATTATGATGGCACAACAGAAGAACCCAAGCTGCTGCCGAGTCGTCTGCCCTTCGTCTTGCTGAATGGCGCATCCGGTATTGCAGTTGGTCTGGCAACAGAAATCCCTTCACATAACCTGACTGAAGTTGCAAAGGCTGCAGTCGCGCTGATACGCAACCCGGCCATGAAGCATGCCGAATTAATGGAATACATCCCCGGCCCGGACTTCCCAGGTGGCGGACAAATCATTACGCCAGCATCGACCATCGCCGATATGTACGCAACTGGCCGTGGCAGCATGAAGGTGCGCGCGCGCTGGAAAATAGAAGAAATGGCGCGTGGTCAGTGGCAAGCCGTAGTCACTGAATTGCCACCTGGCACCTCGTCGCAAAAAGTGCTGGAAGAAATAGACGAGCTGACCAATCCAAGAATCAAGCTGGGTAAGAAAACCTTGTCCCCAGAACAGGTCGCATTGAAACAGGTCATATTGTCCGTACTCGATACGGTGCGGGATGAATCCGGCAAAGATGCACCTGTGCGTCTGGTACTGGAACCAAAATCTAAGAATCAGGACCAGGCCGAGTTCATGCAAATGCTGCTCGCCCATACTTCTTTGGAGACTTCAGCATCCATCAATCTGGTGATGATAGGTGGCGATGGCCGTCCACGTCAGAAAGGTTTGCTGGACATTCTCAGTGAATGGATCGCCTTTCGCTTTACAACGGTCACGCGTCGTACCCAGTTCCGCCTCAAGAAGGTGGATGACCGCATCCATATCCTGGAAGGCCGTGAAGCGGTACTGTTAAACATCGATGAAGTCATACGTATCATCCGTGAATCTGATGATCCTAAACCCGCGTTGATCGCCGCTTTCAAGCTGTCAGATATTCAGGCCGAAGATATTCTTGAAATCCGCTTGCGTCAGTTGGCTCGTCTGGAATCTATCAAGATCCAACAGCAACTTGACGAATTGCGCAAAGAAAAAGCTGGCTTGCATGATTTGCTGGAAAACCCGTCCTCGATGAAACGCATGCTCATCAAGGAAATCGAGGCCGATGCGAAGCAATTTGGCGATGCCCGTCGTACTGTCATTGAAGAAGCGGCCAAAGCATCAATAGAACAAAAAGTCATCGATGAACCAGTCACCGTGGTCATTTCAGAAAAAGGCTGGGTACGTGCACGTACTGGTCATGGTCATGACAATGGCCAGTTCACCTTCAAGGCGGGTGACAGTCTGTACGGTACCTTTGAATGCCGCACGGTCGACCAGATGCTGGTATTTGGCTCGAATGGCCGCGTGTATTCCGTCGCAGTCTCTGCCCTGCCCGGCGCCCGTGGTGATGGCGTGCCTATCACTACCCTGATCGACCTGGCAGCAGGCAGCAAGATTTTGCATTACTTTGCTGGCAGCGCCGACATCTGTTTGCTGCTGTCATCCACAGCTGGCTATGGCTTTACCGCAAAAGTCGGCGACATGGTAGGTCGCATGAAAGCCGGTAAAGCCTTTATGACACTGGAAGAAGCTGACCAGCCTTTGCCACCTGCCGTGGTGGCTGAAGACGCCAGTGCGATTGCCTGTCTCTCAGAAAAAGGCCGCCTGCTGGTCTTTGGCCTGGCAGAAATCAAGCAACTATCCAGCGGAGGCCGTGGTGTAATCTTGATGGAGTTGGAAGACAAGGAAAGCCTCGTGTCAGCTCAGGCCATCAGCCAGCGCGGCGTACGCGTGCTTGGTATAGGCCGTGGCGGCAAGCCTCAGGAAATCAATCTCAGTGCAACCGGCCTCGGAATTCACATAGGAAAACGGGCACGCAAAGGCAAGGCACTGGAAGCCAAGATCAAGGCTAGTGGCTTGCAGAAGATAATGGCGAAAGAGTAAATGCTGTTTTTAATTAGCATTCGCTAATTATTGAATTGAAAATCGTCCATGGCTATGATGTCATGGACGATTTTTTATTAGGGGATTGCCAACAAGTAGTGCTGCGCTTCAAATATCCGTTAATTGACGGCATTCTGAAAACAAACAGCATTGGCTGGACTGACGTTTTTTTTGATGTTGACGTTGTTTTTGACTTTTGCAGTTCCCATGTGTCGGCGCCGTTTGTGCGGTACAGAAAATGGAATAAGAAGAGCCGCTGTCTGAGCGAAGCGAGTTTCGGATCTTCCCATTTTTTGTACCGCACAAACGGGAACCCCGCAGGGGATGTTGGCAGGGTTTCGCAAAGCATGCTTTGTGCTGCTAACATCTAAGCCGCTTGCAAGCGGCGCAGTGGAATCGACGCCTGGGTCGCCTTTTTGGCATCCCTTTTTGGCGAAGCAAAAAGGGATGTATCCGCCGGTCTACCACCGGCCAGCAATCGTAAAATTACATGTGCCAGTTTTAAAGAAGCCAGATTGGCTAAGAAACTGAAATTAATGAACTTCACAGCATGCTACGAACGACTCTAGATTCCTGCCAAAAACACGCAGGAATGACGTGACTACGGTTGCTGTATTTTTGACGTGAAGGAATTCCGCAAGAGACCGTACTATTTCCTCAACTTCAACACCCACCTCGGTAAAAGATTGAGCAGTGCAATCAGCCACTGCATCTGCCACGGAAACACCAGCCTGTCGCGTCGCGCGGCAATAGCCTCTACAATCAAGGCCACTGCCTTCTGCTCAGACATGATAAAAGGCTTATGGCTGGTATCACCCTCATTCAAGGCTCGCAGTTTTTCGGTATCAATATAGCCTGGCACTATCGCAGTTACGGCAATAGCAAATGGCTTGAGTGCAATGCGGTAGGTATCACACAAACTCAAGACACTACGCTTGGTTGCGCTATACACGGAGGCACCAGGATAATCGTGCAGCAGCCCTGCAACCGATGAAATGGCAACCAGTTGCCCCGACTTTTGCAGCAGCATTTTTTCGGCTGCCAGTTCAAATGCATGGCTGAGGCCGCTGACATTGGTGCGCAGCATCTGCAGGGTCGCCACTTCATCCAGCAAATGGCTGCGTGTATTGAAATAAATACCTGCAGTGACGATCAGCATGTCCAGGCCTTGCACAGCAAAGTCATCAATGGCTTGCGACAGTGCAGCACGGTCGGCAATATCGAACTGATAACTAGCTACACCAACCAGGTCATGAACGTCAGCAGGCAGTCGCTGCAAGTCACGTCCACAAATGGCAATCCTGTCACCGCGCTGCACATAGTGACGGGCCAGGGCCAGCCCGATGCCACTGGTACCGCCTATGACCATAATGCTCTTCATGCCTAGGCCACGCCCCTGCTGTATTTGTCGCTGCTGCGTATCATGGCTGCTTCGTCATAGGCAGCCTGGCGGGTGAAGGCTTCCATGCCGCGCGCATAACCATACTGCCATTGGGCCTCCATATAGGCTGCATAGGTGGCATGGGTTTCTGGCATGCTAAGGCGTATGCGATTTTTGCGCCAGTCCAGTTTCTTTTGCACTGATTCTTTGGCCAATACTGTCGCCACATCCGACGTATCGATACGCACATCAACTTCCTGGCCATTCGCATAGCGCAGGCGGGCGTTGCCGTCCAGCCCCAATACTGTGCGCCAGGCGGGGATGGAAAAAGCCTGGTCAAAGCTTTGCTTGAATTCCATCATGACTTCATCGGCCAGACGTTTTGCAATCTCTATGGGGAACAAGTCCAGCACGCCACCAAAATAATTGCCATCGGTATGGGTGTGACAACGGAAATAAAACATATCAGTGATAGAAATTCGTGCTGCCAGACTGGTGGGTGTTTGCACGTCACACAATAGCTGTTCTGAAATTGCATGTTCTCCCCAGCGCGGGTCAGCCAGTGGCGAAGCCATGCCGTCCAGCAGGGCAGCAGCTCTTGGGTTGCAAAACACGGTTTCTGCAAATAATTTGCGCTGACCGCGGGCTTGCCCAACTTCACTTTCATCAAACAGCAATTTGCCACCTATGATGGCAGTAACGACAGACTGCTCGCTTGCAGCCAAGCGTGGCAAGGGCAGTTCGGCCGGGATTTCAAACAGGTATTCATTGAACAGATCAGGAATGGTACTGGCAGAATCACGGCCAAAACCGCGTTTGGCAGCCAAGGCCAAAGCGCGGACTATGCCAGCCCTGGGGGATGACTTCAGGCCACTCCAGTAGTGGTACATTTCCTCAGAACTCAGCCATGCCTTGCGCTGTGCATCGTCTGGGAACGCAGCAATAATACTTGCCGCAATAGCACCGCCACAACTGGCCAGCAGAATATCCGGCGTGCGGCCAGCATTACAGGCAGCCGCGTACATGCCCAGATAAATACCAAAACGAAAGCCACCGCCAGCGAAAACCATGCAGCGTTTATATTTTTTAACTTGATTCATACTGCTAAAATATCACACTGTTAAGGCTAAACATACTCCAAATGTCGTACTCTCCTGCAACTGTGCAACACCGCTTGCGTCACTGGTTGCTGAATGCCTTGACGTTTAGCTTATGTTATTTCACCGCAAATATGCTGGCGCAGGAACAAGGTGTAGTCCGCCATGCTGCCCTGGCATTTGAGGCTGGCATCCCGTTTTTGCAATGGATGATCTTGCCCTACCTTAGTTCGGGTCTGTTTTTTTGCCTGACCTTCTTTATGGTAAGCAGCCAGGATCAATTACGTCTGCTCAGCCAGCGCCTGTTACTGGCAACAATCATCGCAGCATTCATCTTTGTACTCTACCCTTTGCAATTCAGTTGGCCCAGGCCTGCCATTTCTTCTGCATGGTACGCATACCTATATGATTTTCTAGCGCTAATGGATAAACCATATAATCAATTGCCATCACTCCATGTCGCGTATTGCCTGTTGTTCTGGAGCGCTCTGCGTGAGCATGTCCGACCAGCGGCATTGCGTATAACGCTGGCTGCATGGTTGCTGCTGACGGCGGCCTCCACAGTATTTACTTATCAACACCATATGCTGGATGTGCTTGGTGGTGGCTTACTAGGGCTTTTTTGCCTCATCTTTATTAAGCCAAAAAGAGCAGAACCGCATGTGGCGTTTTATTATCTGTTATTTGCCAGCATATTTTTCATCATTGGTGTCATCGCTGCACGTAGCTGGCTGGCTCTGTATATAACAAGCAGTCTTTTGCTGGTCAGCCTTGCGTATCATCGCAATGACGTTCATTTCCTGAATAAAAAACAGGGGCAATATCCATGGTGGATCTGGCTCATGTATGCGCCATACTTGTTGGGTTACCAGCTTACCTGGCTAGCCGTTGTCTGGCGTGAGAGGCATAAACCCGTCATTATCAAGTTGACGGAGCAACTCTGGGTGGGTCGTCGCCTCAGCAGTAGAGAGGCAAAACAACTGCCTCAAGATTGCAGCATCATAGACCTGGCGAATGAACTCAGTGAAACCCCGGCCTTGCGTAAGCACGCTTACAAACACTTTCCTTTGCTTGATCTGCTCAAACCCGGCAAGCCGGTTAGCAATGAAATTTTGCAGCACATGCGCCAGCAAATAGACTCCGGTAAAACGGTTTATCTGCATTGCGCCATGGGTTATAGCCGATGTATATTGCTGGCCAAACTGTATATGTCACAAGGAACGAACAGTAAGTCATGAGCTTTTCTATCTACCAACTGAAGCCACGCTTCCAGCAATTGCTGCAACCTTTGCTGGCTGGCCTGGCGAAACGTCATATCACGCCGAATCAAGTGACCTTGCTGGCGATGTTCTTGTCCATCGCCTATGGCATTGCACTGGCTTGTTACCCGCAAAATAAAAGCCTGTGGCTGGGCCTGCCAATCTTTATGTTTGTGCGCATGGCGCTGAATGCAATTGACGGCATGCTGGCCAACTTCACGCAGCAAAAAACAGCTTTTGGTGCAATTCTCAATGAACTTGGCGATCAGGTTTCAGATGCTGCCCTCGTCCTGCCTTTTGCCCTGGTGGCAGGTATACAACTGCCATTGTTGATTGCGGTAGCCATGCTGGCGCTGCTGACGGAATTTGTAGGTGTTGCTGCCTTACTGGCAGGTTCCAAACGCCGCTTCGATGGCCCCATGGGCAAAAGCGACCGCGCTTTTGCCTTTGGTTTGCTGGCCCTGCTGGTAGCGTTTCAGTTAGCAGCTATCTGGCTGAACGCCATATTGATCATCGTCCTGCTGCTTTTATTCTGGACTCTGCTCAATCGGATAAAACGGGCATTGCCGCATCACGCTGCGCCACCGACACCGTAAATATCCCGGCTATGCCAAGTTGGGTGGCAATTTTTTTGCAACCTATGCTGGCGACCAGGGCATCCATTTCCGCCTGTGGACGCGGGCGCATTTGCCATGACTGGCCTCTATGGCTGTTGAGTGTTTTCGCAATCATCAATAATTGCGGGTGCCATGGCTGGCCGGTGTACACCAAATGACCACCAATTTTCAATTGCTGCTGGATACCACGCAGAGATGCCAATACCAACACATTGTCGCTGAACAGCTCATACAGGCCAGACACGATGACGATGTCATAGGCATCTTCTTCTGCCGGGTAACTGGTTGCGGCGAAGGCATCGCGGCATTGATAGCTGATCTTGTTTTTCAATTGCAAGCGTTCAGCCAACTGCTTCGCCTGATCCAGATTAGCCTGGTCAAAGTCACGCAGGCTGATTTCTATATCACGGCTCTGAAAGCGCTTGATGGTTTCCAGTACATAACGGCCACCACCTGCTGCAATATCAAGTATGCGCACAGGCTGGTCTGCCGGGTATTGCTGTATCAGGTCAGACAAAGTCTGCTGCATTTGCGCCTTGCGCTGGCGTATACCGCGCCAACCTATGGCATCCAGATATCCACGGTCTATCATGCCTCCAATGAACAAACGGCCACCCGCCTGGTTGCGATAAACATAATCGAGTGAAGCACCAGAATCAAAGCCATGTTGCAGGCCTATCGTCATACCATTGCTTAGCCTGCCCAGATGGCCGAGCATGAATTTCTGCATCTCGTAAAAAGCATTTTCCAGAGCACCACCCAATTTACCTTGTTGCAGTGCCTGGTATTGACGGGCACTCTGGCTCAGGGTATCTGCCTTAAAGTAATGTGGCAAAGGTAACAGCTCTTTGGCATAACATTCAACGATGAAGTCCTTCGCTGCCTGTATGGCTTGTTGTACCTGACTCTCACTCTCATAAAAAATCGCGTGATGACAGTTTTCTATCAGTACATAGCGCTTCAGTGTAGAAGAAATAGTCTCAAAGAATTGTTTTTGCGGTGCCTGCTTGACGACATAATCTTTGTCAGCAACCAGCATCAGCACGGGCGCATCGATCGCCTGGGCATCCTGCACCACTCGCTTGGCAGTATCGGCCAGATCCAGCAAAACGCGGGCAGAAATATTCTTGGTAATCAGCGGGTCAGCATCATACGCCTTGGCCTGTTCGGCAGAATGCGTGAGCATGGACGAGCGTATATAGCTAGTGACAAACAAGTCAGGCTTGAAGCAGGTGGCGAAACGCAAAGCCGGTTTGGCCAGTGGCACATACAGATTGATATCAAATGCCGCAGCCGCCATGATCACACCACGCACACGCGGTGCATAGTCGTGCAGCCAGGTAGCAGCAATGACTGCACCAACACTGTTTGCCACGATGAGCATGTTTTCTTTGGCGATGCCATAACTATGCTGGATATGATTGATGAAGCTGTCAAAATCGCGCACCATGGTCTGAAAATCCGGTGCATCACCACGTTCGCCCGGCGAATTGCCGTGACCACGCGCATCCCACGCAAAAGCCCAGTCCTGAGTAAAGCCAAATTGCTCTACCAGTGGGCCGATGCGACCAGAGTGCTCATGGCCACGGTGCAAAAATATCAGGGCTTTTTGTGGTTGGCCTGCTGGAATCGCCAGTGGTTGCCAGACGCGGTAAAACAAACGGGTACTGTCATGGCTATCAAAGCCAGATTCACTGCACATCCATTTTGTTTGCAATTCTGTTGTCATGCATAATCCTTAATAAGTTCTTTTTTCAAAATAGTAATGTCAGATACAGTAAGGGTGCGGTAAGGACCAAGCTATCGACCCGGTCTAGTATGCCTCCATGCCCAGGTATCAACTCAGAAAAATCCTTGATCTTCAGATAACGCTTGGCTGCCGAAAATATCAGATCACCGACAAAACCACCTATTGAAAGCAAGATGCCCATCATCATTAAGTAAGTTGGGCTGGCCAGATCTAAATACATCCCCAGCACGGTTGATACCAGCATGGAAATCAACACACCCCCGATCAAACCCTGCACGGTTTTATTTGGGCTAATGGTTGGTGCGATGGTTTGCTTGCCAAAGATTTTCCCGCTGACAAACTGGGCGATATCGTTCAATGCGGTAACGACACACAGATAAAAAAACCATGCCATCCTGACTTCGTTTGAAAACGGCAGCGCCAATAACTCCAGCATGAAGCCCAGACCATAGCAGAGCAGCAAGAACAGCATGAGAAGTAAATGATTGCGCTGTCGCCAGATGAAAAACTGCAAGGCTTGCAGAAACAATAAGGCTGGCAAGATCAGACTGGAATCAAAGTTGCCTGCATGCTGCAAAGAAGCTTGCAGTAACAGCAAAATCAGGCAAGGCAAGAAGAAGCGCCAGCGTGGCCCACTATAGTGCAGGGACAATTCACGAACCGCCAGCACGACAATCAACAAGACCATCAGTAGCGGGCCAACAGGATATAAAAACAGACTCAAGCTGACGACGGGAAAAAGGAACCACCAGGCGTTGACTTGTTTGCGAAGCTGGCTCTCGGGCGAACTATGCCTGCCTACCCCAACACTTGCAAAAGCCAGAAGCAGGTAGAGCATCAACATGGCACCCAAGGTAGGATTGCCGAGAAGAAATTTTGGTAACACTAATCGACCTGAACAACAATGAAGATATTTCAGTGTACACCGAACTCAGCCGGACCTTGATTTTTGAATATGTAAGCATTGGAAACAGGGAATTGTTAATTTACCAATTTTTGGATATTCACACATCAGGCCAGGCTAATACGATTTCGGCCTTGTTGCTTTGACACATACATTGCAGCATCGGCAACATCAAACAATTCATCCGCATCCAGAGTGGATTCAAGATCAGCCACGCCTCCTGAGAAACTGACTGAGAAGTGTCCCCCCTCACAATGCTGCTGTATTTTGGCAAATGCCAGCCTCACCTGATCAAGTACACGGCGGGCAGTGGCCGCGGTAGTATCCGGAAAAATCACGGCAAATTCTTCGCCCCCATAACGACCGACGATATCGCTGCGGCGCAGTCGCTGGCGCAGAAGCCTGGCCAAGGTACGCAAGACCTGATCACCAGCAGGATGCCCATATGTATCGTTGATATATTTAAAGTTATCGAGATCTATCATCGCCAGGGACAACGGTGAGCCGGTACGACCTGCCTGTGAAATCTCGGATGCTAATTGTTCCTTGATGGCCGTATGGTTAAACAAGCCTGTCAAACCATCACGCATGATGAGTGCGCGCAAGGAGCGATAACGCTCCGCTCTGGAAACGATGGATGACTTCAGATATTCCGGTGCCACTGGCTTGGTAATGAAATCATCAGCTCCAGCCCTGACAGCATCAAGCTGCTTGCTAAGATCGGCCTCGCTGGACAAGAATACGATAGGTACATCAACATAAGAATTATCTTGTCTGATCAGGCGTGACAACTCCAGGCCACTACAAACCGGCATATAGATATCCATGAGCAGTATTTCGGGGCGGAAATCTGTCATGACGGTCAGTATTTGTGTTGGGTCATTCAGCAGATACACATTCATGCCTGCATCGCGCAAAATCGCTCCGTAAAACTTGGATGTGACAGCATCATCGTCAATGATGAGCACGCGATAACCCTTGTTTTCATCAAGTTGCAACAGGGACTCTATGCGTTCAGTCAGGGCAACGACATCAACCGGCTTGGTGAAATAACCATCGCCACTGGCACGCACAGCCAATAATCGTGAATCAAAACTGCTGGAACGCGAGACAAATACGGTAGGAATGCGAAAACGCTCTATCTGCTTGATACGGGCAATTTCTTCTGCCCCGGCAACCTTGCCTTCGGGGAAACTCAGTTCAATGACGATCACATGAGGCCTGCGCGTAGCGACAGCCTTGGCCAACGCGCCCAGGTGGTTGATGCGCACTATTTCGTAGCCAAAATGCTCAAGCTGTAAGGTAATTTCCTGGTTTTGGGCTTCATCTTCGTCTACCAAATAAATCAGATGTGGGTCACTGCTGTCGCGCTCTTCTTCCTGTACACTTTCGGCAACACCGTTGACTGGCACATTGTCATGCTTCAAGGCATATTCAAAATAACGATTAACCTCGGCGGCATAGGATTTCAATTCCTCGGAATCCCAGGCCTTCCCCTCGAGATGTGGCTTGAGCGTGGATTCAAAGACCCTCGCTTGCGCCCCTATCTCGGCAAAGCCAAAGGTCCCGGCAGAACCTGCCATGGTATGCAGATGCCGGTGCAGAACGACCATGGATTCTTTATCGTCCGGGCATTCCACAACCTTTTGCAAGGTTTGCGTGATCTCGTCAAACTTCGAAGGCAGTTTCTGTAAAAAAATAGCCTCAAGAGCACGCAATTTTTCTTGCAGGCTGTCATTTTTGTCAGACATTTAGGCTTTCTCCTGCCATAAGCCCCGCACCTGAATTGATAGTTCCATAGGATCAAACGGTTTTGCAATCACGCCTATGGCGCCCAGCGATTTATAAAATTCCATTTCTGACGACTGCACCTTGGCAGTCATGAGAATAACAGGGGTAGTCTTTGTGATAGACAATTTGCGTAATTCAGCCAGGGTGGTTGGGCCATCCATGTTTGGCATCATGACATCCAGGAGTAAGAGATCTGGAACAAAACCAGCACTTACTTCAGCGATAGCCTGCGCACCTGAACTACAGGTCTTTAAACTAAACCCTCCCACTACTTCCAAAGCAATCTGTGCCACGGTTTGTATATCAGCATCATCTTCGACATACAAAATGCTGGCGAGCGTTGCAGAAGTCATTGCTACTCCTTATTGCAATTGGTAAACCAGATAAAATCAGGATAAATCAAGATTACTCACAAAACAACAATAAATCCTGCACTGTGTCTGATATTGGCGAAGAAGTATGTTTTTCATTGCCCTTTCTGCCCAAAGCAGAGGCGTGAAGAAATAATAACACTAAAGCAATGATAATCTGGCAAACAGGCGATTCATTTATTTGAGCAGGAAATCCACACGATTTGGGCTAGCTCTGTCTTTGATACCTTCTGCGTTCAATCTTGGGGCGATCAGGAATAATCTGTCTCTTTCTATCCCAGCAACATCTTCCAGATAATCACGTACTGCATCGGCCCGTTTTTGTGCAAGGGCACGCAAGGCCTCTGGTGTCACTTGTGTATTGGCAAGTATCATTTTTTCTGCTTCTGAAGCGGGCAAGGTTTTCGCCAGTCCTATGGCATTGCGGGGCTTGGCAAATTTTTCTGCCTGATACACAACTTCGACATACTTTACCCGCTCAGTATCACTGATGCTGATGTCCTCTCTTTTGATTGTGCGGTCTTTTTGATGCACTTCTTTCCATTTCAACTCACGCATTTTTTGCATCAGCAATGATTGACGTATGCCATCAGCGTCGCTGACTGGTTCTACCCGGCCAATGATATCGAGCTTGAGGCCAGTACGGTTCTTGAGTGCCGTGGCCAGATTATCCAGCTTTGCCGTAGTGGCTGGCGTCAAGGCCGTCTGGCCAGGCAAGAATTCGGTGTAAGCCAGTTCTTCGCCACCGCCAAACATGGACCCTAACAAGGCGAATGGTGAGGTCACAGCCTTGGTGATCACATTCATGAACACCTTGAAAATGATCCCGCCAACTGAAAACTGTGGATCAGACAATGATCCGGTGATCGGCAAATTGATGGAAATACGTCCCTGGTTGTCGCGCAGCAAGGCAACCGCCAGCATCACAGGCAATTTGGTGGCAGTCGGGCTATCGACTCTTTCACCAAAGGTCAATTGATCAAGGCGAACATCATTCTCAGCCTGTAGTTGCTGGTTTTCTATGCGATAAGACACTTGCATGGACAGCTTGCCTTTTTCTATAACATAACCGGCGTACTTGGCTGCATAAGGCGTCAGTCTGGTCAACTCCAAGCCATTTGCACTGGCCTTGACATCCATGAACATGGGATTGGCCAACGGGTTCAAAGTACCGGATACCACCAACGGCGCATCATCATCGACCTTGCCGGTCAACTCTATGGTTGCCGCTTGCGGATTGTCAGAAGCGATTGCACCTATGGTCCCTGCCACACCCGTCAGATTGGCGGTGTAATTGGGTTTAACGAAATTATCCGTGAAATTGATATTCCCGCCACGCATGGTAGTCTGGGCGACGCGTATCACTACAGGATTGGGTTTTTCCGCTTTTGCGGGCAAGGGCACAGTCACAATATTCGTCGTGGCGGACTTGCTGGTGACAGCCTTTACTGCTGCGTCATCTACTTGCGCAACTGGAGCAGGTACTTCAACTTCTTCCGCATCTGCTTTCTTGGTGCTCAGGATGGTTTGTATATTCAGCTTGCCTTTGGCAGACAAAATGGCGCGTGCATAAAAATCATTCAGCGCCAATTTTTTCAAGGTAATCAATTGCTTGTCACCACCAATCTGGGCACTGAGGCCTTCCATCGCAATGTTTTTCCATTCCAGGAAATCTTCTTCCGCGCCATTTTCCAGCAGATGAAAATCGTTCAGTGCCAGCATGCCTTCGTATTTGATCTGTCTGTTATTGTCCAGCGCATTGGTCAGGTTTAGTTTGCCTTTGATGTCAGCCCGGCCACGTGTCAACGCGGCATTCACATAAGGAGACACGTAAGGGAATAAGGCAGACACTGGCAAACCCTGGCCATCCAGATTCACCATGATATCTTTCAACTGCGCGGATGCGGTCGCATCGAGACGGAGCTTAGACTTCTTCCCAATATTCGTCTTCAAAGTCATTTTGACTGGCTGCGACATGTCGCTACTGAGTTTTTCTGCATGTAGATTTAACGCATCCAGCCTCAGCTTGACTTCTGGCGACATGGATTTATCATTGAAACTGACAGCACTGTCCTTGAAGTCAAGGCTGGCAAGATTGATTTTCCAGGTTGCCGTTGCGGCAGCATTAGTCGAACTGGCAGCCACACTATCTACTACTGCAGGTGTCGTCGGGCTGGTACTTGCGCTGGATTTAAGCCATTTTTGCAAGTTCAGAACCGCTTTCTCATCCCGACGTACATCTGTCACCAGGCCATCGAAGAGCACGCTACCTATATTGACTTGCCTGCTTTCCATATTCAGGGCCAGTTTATCGATAGTCAATGCTTTCAGGTTGAAACTGCCGTCATCGGCTGACTTGGGTTTGATGGCGAATTGATTGAGCTTCATGCCCAGATCATCAACTTGCAGCATGCCTTTTTGCACTTGCAATTGTGCATCCACATCAAATTGACCCGTCACACTTGCGAGTAAATAATTGTTCAGCAAAGGTTGATATGTAGCCAATGCCCAGGACCCCAGTGCCAGTTGCGCTCTTCCCGTACCACTAAACGGGTGCACTTCCCCTTCCAGTTTCAGGCTTTCATTATTTTCACCACTGAGTGCAAACTTGAATGCGGCAGCTTTGGCATCTGCTGCAGAAGACAAGCCGCGTGCAGTCAGGCTGATATCTTTCAGGTTAACGGTTTGTGCTGGGTTGGCATGTTTGGCATCGCGGAAATGCAAAATTCCTTTTGATATTTGTAGCTCTGCCAATTGTTGCAAGGCTGGAGCCGGTTTTGTTGTCGTCGCTATTGCCGATGAAGCTGGAGATCCAGATGCAGATGCGGCACTTGCTGCGACTGTTGCAACTGGTGCTACAGCACTCTTATTATTCGCTTTGCTATCTGCTTTGACTGCTTTAGCGGGCATTGCCAAACTGGCCCAGTTCAATTGACCCTGCTGATTGACATCCAGCCAAATTTCTGGCGACGACAATTCCAGTTTGCTGATGCTGGCGGCCGCCGTCATGACATTCACTTGCTTGATCTGCGCATGCAGGCTGCCGAGCTTCAGCAAGGGTGCATCTGACTTGTCGTTGATATGCAGCTCATCCAGATGCACATCCCCTGCCAGCAATAATTCTGGGGAAGTACTCTTGCGGCTGAATATCAAATCCAGTTTGGTAGACAATTTCGCGTTCCTGACCTGGACTGGCAAAGCCGCCGGCACATAGGGCAGATAGTGTGTCAGGTCCAGTTTGTCGAGGTCTATCGCCAGTGACGTATCCAGGCTATTGGTAAATGGCTTCGCCCTGCCCCTGAGGACAAAATTAGAACCATTCACCTTTGCCGACAACATCGGTTCGACAAAACTCTCTATTTGATTAGGGAAGTTGGATACAAAGGGCACGCCAATTTGCAGTGCCTCTATCTTGAATTGCTCATCAACGACCCTGTCATCTATTTCTATGCGGCCACCTGCCAGTTGCAAGTTCGCCAACGAAAAACGTGCCGTTGATTCACTCTTGGGCATGGCAGCAATTTTCTCCAGGATATCGCTGAAGTTGTAGCGTCCATAGCCCTCACCTGGAGTACGGATAATATGCACGTAGGGCTCAGTGAGCCTGACTTCATCGACGATCAGCGCCTGACGAAACAGCGATGCCAGCGACAGATTCAGTACCAGTTCCTTGACCTTGACTGCGGGTGTACGCTGATCAGCCTCATACAAATTCAAATCCTCAATTGTCAGTGCCAGCTTGAAAGGTGAAAAGCGAATATCCGCCATATCCAGCTTGCGGCCTATCTGCTGTTGCACTTGCTCAGCGGCGACACGTTTGACTATTCCCGGCAGAAAAGCCCAGCTCAGCGCTGCCAGCAAAAATACCAGACCGACCAGGCCTGCAGCCCATCGCCCCAGATGCCAGCGTTGGTTTGCATTGGTGATTTTTTGTTTTATTGTCGTCATAGTAGAGTCTGGTGCATTTGTGTATGGCTGAATAAGATTATAGTCTTCAACGACAGCGATCAAAAGAAAACCCCGGCTAAGCGGGGTTAAAGAATGTCAATCAGGAAAGAAATTCGTACATCGTCAGGCCAGTAACTTACCCGCAAACACTTTGGCCTGCGAAGGGTTACCTGCAATGTGATAAGCCAGGTCTGCAGGTCTGGCGATATCCCAAAGCGCAAAATCTGCCGCCTTGCCGATTTCGAGACTGCCAGTTTCCGCATGCAAACCCAATGCCTGGGCAGCATGACAAGTCACGCCTTGGAGTGCTTCCAGCGGCGTCATACGGAACAAGGTGCAAGCCATGTTCATCGTCAGCAGCAGCGAAGTCAGGGGTGAAGTGCCGGGATTGCAATCCGTTGCCAGTGCAATCGGCACGCCCGCCACACGCAGTGCCGCCAAAGGCGGATACTTGGTTTCGCGCAAAAAGTAAAACGCCCCCGGCAAGAGCACGGCGACTGTGCCGCTTTCTGCCATGGCGGCTATGCCATCATCCGACAAATATTCGAGATGATCGGCAGACAAGCCTTTAAATTTTGCCGTCAATGCTGCTCCGCCCTGATCAGATAATTGCTCGGCATGCAGTTTGACTGGCAAGCCATGCGCTTGTGCTGCCTGGAACACCAGTTCAGTCTGCGCTGGCGTAAATCCTATTTTTTCGCAAAATACATCGACGGCATCGACCAGACCTTCAGCCACCAGAGCGGGCAGCATCTGTTCACAAACCAGTTTGATGTAATCATCCGCCCGTCCTGCGTATTCTGGCGGCAAGGCATGTGCGCCCAAAAAAGTTGTTTTGACGCGCACAGGAAACTCACGTCCTATGCGCCTGGCCACACGCAGTATGCGTGCCTCGGTTTCCAGGTCCAGACCATAGCCAGACTTGATTTCCAGCGTAGTCACGCCTTCGGCCAGCAAGGCATGCAGACGAGGCAAGGTAGCAGCCAGCAATTCATCCTCATTCGCTGCGCGGGTGGCACGTACGGTAGAAATGATACCACCGCCCTGCCTTGCAATTTCTTCATAGGCGACGCCATTCAAACGCGCCTCAAATTCATTGCTGCGGTTACCGGCATACACCAGATGGGTGTGGCAATCGATGAGGCCGGGAGTCAGCCAACAGCCTTTGCCATCATGGGTTTTGGCGACGACATATTCTGCTGGCAATTCACTTCGAGATCCCAACCAGACAATCCTGCCATCTTTCACGGCGATGGCAGCATCCTTGATTTCGCCATAGCCATCAGTCATGCATGCCAGGTGGACATTGATCCACAAGCTGTCCCAGGACAATCCAGTTGATATCATCAGCTGTCACCCATGTTTAAAAATTGTATGCGCATCAGATAGAGTACAGAATCTTCATCGCTATGCAAGTTCAGACGTATGCCTTTGTGTTCATGCTCTTCTTCGAACAGGCAGCAATCATAGTCTTGCAAAGACTCGCCTGTCGTCAGGCGGGCGCTGCCCTTGGCGCAAAACAGCAAGAGTTGCTGGGCATCATTGGCTTCGATGAAATGCTTGCCCGCCTCGAGCCTTTGCATGTGATGGGTGCAGACATCGCGCCGCGTCATCATATTCAAATCCAACACTGTGCCATGCAAGAGTTCAGCATTGATGGGCGTCTCGCCCCTGAACTGATGCGGCAGGCTGTCTTGTTTGAGGAAGACACTTTGCCCATGACTGTGTTCGCTATCGCTATGCAGTATCAAACCATCACCAGATAAAATCGCCAGAGTCCTGTCTATCTGGGCGAAATGCGAAAACGGGCCATTGCTACTGACTTCAGCCGTGCTTAAGCGCCAGACAAAATGATCCAGGCTGGCATCAGTTGGAAATATCGCCAGCTCAGTCGTACTGCCGCCGCCATTTTTCCACGGCATGGTTTGATAGTCTTGTCTTGTCCACTTGCGCATAGTAATCAAAAGCTTTCAGCAAAATACAGAATGGCCCCCTCATGCGAGAGAGCCATTATCATAATACAAACCGTCAAACAGAATCAGGCAAAAAAATCAGGCTAAATACAGATTCTGATACAACTGCTGGCATTGTGCGCTCAAATGTCCTTCGACGACCAGTGCTTTCGCAGCTTCTATATCTGGAGCAAAGAACCTGTCCTTGTCATAGAAAGCCACTTTTTCGCGCAAAAGCGTGTGTACTTGCTTCAACATAGCCGAAGTTTGTAATGGGGCATGGAAATCTACACCCTGTGCCGCGGCCAGCAACTCTATACCAACGATGGTCGCAGTGTTGTGAGCCATTTCATGCAAACGGCGCGCACCGTAGGTCGCCATGCTGACATGGTCTTCCTGGTTAGCTGAAGTCGGAATACTGTCCACACTGGATGGATGAGCATGTGATTTGTTTTCAGATGCCAGCGCTGCGGCTGTCACATGGGCGATCATGAAACCGGAATTCAAGCCAGACGAAGGCACCAGGAAAGGTGGCAGGCCAGAGATCGATGAATCAATCAGCAGGGCGATGCGACGTTCAGAAATGGAACCAATTTCTGCAATTGCCAGCGCCAGCGTATCCGCCGCGAAAGCGACTGGCTCTGCATGGAAGTTACCACCAGAAATGACTTCACCAGTTTCCACGAACACCAATGGATTATCGGTAACAGCATTGGCTTCTATCAGCAAAGTGCGTGCCGCATTATTGATGATGTCGAGGCAAGCCCCCATAACCTGTGGCTGGCAGCGCAGGCAATAAGGATCTTGCACACGTTCATCATTGACGAGATGAGACTGGCGAATTTCACTGCCAGAGAGCAGGTTGCGATAAATCTGCGCTGTCGCAATTTGGCCAGGCTGACCACGGCTGCTATGGATGCGTGCATCAAATGGTGCATCACTGCCCTTGGCCGCATCGACTGACAAGGAACCAGTAATGGTCGCTGCTTCCAGCAGACGCTCTGCCAGGAACAAGCCATTCAAAGCCAGCGCTGCCGATACCTGCGTACCATTGATGAGCGCCAGACCTTCCTTGGCAGCCAGTACGACAGGCTTGATACCGGCAGCAGCCAGCGCTTCTTTGGCAGGAACCAGTTTGCCATTCACACGCGCATCGCCTTCGCCCAGCAAGGCCAGGGTCATGTGCGACAAGGGTGCCAGATCGCCAGATGCGCCCACTGAACCCTTGACCGGGATAGTCGGCATGATGCCAGCGTTATACATGGCAATCATGCTGTCAATAACAGAAGCACGTATGCCGGAAAAGCCACGCGCCAGGCTGGCGATCTTCATCGCCAAAATCAGACGCACGACTTCATCCGAAATCAATTCGCCAGAACCGACGGAATGCGACAGGATGAGATTGCGCTGCAAGAGTTCCAACTGGTCGTCAGGAATGCGGGTCTTGGCCAATTTGCCGAAACCGGTATTGATGCCATAGGCCGCATCGCCTTTTGCGACAATTTTATCGATTGTGGCAGAGGCAGCATTGATGCCGGCATAGGCGGACTCTGCCAATTTCAAAGGCTGCGCCCTGGTCCAGATGGAGCGCAAGTCGCTCAGCGTGAATTGGCCTGGTTGAATTTCAAAATGATTGCTCATGTTTTTTCCTGAATACTTTTAATAGTGTCTTGGATTCCTTCCCATTAAAGGGAAAGGGCTAAGCCGATGCTTGCTTACTTTGCTTTGGCAATCATAGGCAAATTCAAGCCCTCACGCTCAGCACAAGCAACAGCATGCTCATACCCAGCATCCGCATGACGCATGACGCCAGAACCGCAGTCATTGACCAGTACACGCGCCAGACGTTTGGCCGCCGCATCTGTGCCATCAGCAACAATGACCATACCAGAATGCTGGGAATAGCCCATGCCCACACCGCCACCATGATGCAGCGATACCCAGCTCGCACCACCCGCAGTATTGAGCAAAGCATTCAGCAAAGGCCAGTCGGATACTGCATCCGTACCATCGCGCATGCCTTCTGTTTCGCGGTTGGGGCTGGCGACTGACCCTGTATCCAGATGATCACGGCCAATGACGATAGGTGCTTTCAATTCGCCATTCTTGACCATTTCATTGAAGGCCAGGCCAGCGATATGGCGCTCACCCAGGCCCAACCAGCAAATACGCGCTGGTAAACCCTGGAAGGCAATACGTTCTGATGCCATGTCCAGCCATTTGTGCACGCCTTTATTCTCAGGGAACAGCTCCTTGATCTTGGCATCGGTCTTGCGAATATCTTCAGGATCACCCGACAATGCTACCCAGCGGAACGGGCCCTTGCCATCGCAAAACAAGGGACGGATATACGCAGGCACAAAACCAGGGAAATCAAAGGCATTCTTGACGCCTGTGTCAAAGGCTACCTGACGGATGTTATTACCGTAATCAACAGTCGGTATACCCATGGCGTGGAAATCCAGCATGGCTTGCACATGGACGGCGCAGGCCTGTGCAGCATCGGCAGTCAGTTTCGCATGCTGAGCAACGTCTTGTTGCGCAGCTTTCCATTCAGCCACTGTCCAGCCTATAGGCAGGTAACCGTTGATGAGATCATGGGCAGAAGTCTGGTCAGTCACCAGATCAGGTTTCATGCCACCCGCTTTTGCACGCTTGACCAGTTCAGGCAAGATTTCTGCCGCATTGCCAAGCAATGCAATTGATACGGCTTCCTTACGGTCACAATGATGCTTGATCAAAGCCAAGGCATCATCAAGATCTTTGGCTTGCTTGTCGACATAACGGGTACGCAGGCGGAAGTCTATGCTTGATTGCTGGCATTCTATATTCAGTGATACCGCACCGGCAAAGCTGGCAGCCAAAGGTTGAGCGCCGCCCATGCCACCCAGGCCAGCTGTCAATATCCAGCGGCCGCCCCAGTCACCATTGAAATGCTGGCGACCTGCCTCTGCAAAAGTTTCGTACGTCCCTTGGACGATGCCCTGGGTGCCGATATAGATCCAGCTGCCGGCTGTCATCTGCCCATACATGAACAGGCCCTTGCGGTCGAGTTCATTGAAATGTTCCCAGTTGGCCCATTTTGGTACCAGGTTGGAATTGGCGATCAGCACACGTGGTGCATCTTCGTGGGTCTTGAACACGCCTACTGGTTTGCCAGATTGGATCAGCAGGGTTTCGTCTTCATTCAGTTCTTTCAGCGATGCCAGGATCTGGTCATAGCATTCCCAGTTGCGGGCTGCGCGACCTATGCCGCCGTAGACGACCAGATGCTTGGGGTTTTCTGCCACCGCAGGGTCAAGATTATTCTGGATCATGCGGTAAGCCGCTTCGGCTACCCAGGTCTTGCAGGTTTTTTCTGCGCCATGCGGTGCGTGGATTACGCGAGTGGCATCCCAGCGTGGGTCGTTATTCATTGTCTCTCTCCATCAGTTAAATACAGGATAGCGGCAATTCACAGAAATACCGCCCAGATATAAAAATCCGGCAAGCGAACAAATGCATAAGACCGGACAAAGCTGAATCATTAAGAGAAAGTTTAAGTTGTATATACAACTTTTGCAAGCGAATACTAAAAGGATTTTGCAAAAATATGAGGCAGGCCACATTTTGGCGCGATATTACCGGATCATGCCGCTAACGCCACTTTGCGGTTTTATCAGCGAGGCAGACAATAGCTACATGTTCAACCCAATCATGAAAGGCAAACACTATGTCCGTCGTCACTGAAGTCGCCGCAGCCAGCAGCCAGGAAGCCATCGCCCATTTTGCAGACAGCCTGCGTTTTGAGACTGATTGCTGGGATACCCACCATGCCATGTCCGAAGGCAAAGCCGATTTTGTCTTGCTGGATGTGCGCAGCCCCGAGTCTTATGCCAGGGGCCATGTACCCGGTGCAATCAATCTGTTGAGGGGCAAGATCATCGCCTCGAAACTAGCCAGCTATCCGCCAGATACCTTGTTTGTAACTTATTGCGCCGGCCCGCATTGCAATGGTGCGACCAAGGCGGCGATCAGACTGGCGCAACTGGGCCGCCCAGTCAAAATCATGATAGGCGGCATTACAGGCTGGCTCGATGAAGGTTTCACCCTGACAACTGAAGTGACAGAACTGGCATGAGTCCAAAAGCAAAACCTGCGATATTCAGCATACGCTCTGCCCTCGCCGTCGACGCGGCAGGCTTGTTGCAACAGATGCGTGAACTGGCAGCCTTTGAAGGCTACCTGGCTGAATTTCGTGTCACCATTGACGACTTGCTGACACGTGGCTTGGGGCATGAATCAGCCCAATTTCATGCACTACTGGCAGAATCAGCCGATGGTGTTTTGCTGGGCTATGCGGTGCTGGTAGAAATCGGCTTCACCTTTGATTTGCAAGCAGATTGTCGATTGAAGGAATTGTATGTCAGCCCGGCAGCCAGAAGCATGGGAGTGGGCAAGGCACTCATGAACGCAGTGTTAGCACATGCGAGATCGCGCGGTTGCGGTCGACTAAAATGGGATGTATTGCCTGACAATGAAAATGCCAGGCAATTTTATCGCAGCTTGGGTGGCCAGCCAGACAATAACTGGGAGGCATGGATACTGGCACTGTAAAGTAACTACTAGGGCGTGTTGACATATCTTTTAGACAAAGCGTTCCCGCCATATCGCGGGCTGGCAAGGCGTGTGGTGCAGTCAGGGCTGGTGCCCCTGACAAGACGCAGAATCTTGCAAACCCTGCAGTCCAGCGTGCGATATGGTGGGGGCCGCCTAGGTGGAACCCGGAGGGAATGGGCCAGAAACCTCGCCTGGCGTTGTTGTGCGTCGCTCACTTGGCTCGCCAAGCAACGCTCCGTACGCCTAGCCAGGCAAGGTTTCTCACCCATTCGCTTGACTAAAAGATATGTCAACACGCCCTTAGTACCTAAGACAAAGCTGGCGATTTGTGTGCACGGTATCGGCATGCAGCCACTGGCAGGGCTCATCTCCGTTTCGACCTGGCTGGCTGCATATCTTTGGCAGTGACGCACACGCAGTCATCACTAACTTGCCAGGCCGCAAGCACTCTTGCTTCAACTCCCCTTTCACAATCTGCAAGATGCCAATCTCCTGCATGGCCGCAAAAAATGACATTGCAAACCAATAAATTCGCTATCACCGGCATGCTATGAGAAAATGCAGACACCTATCACTTCTACGCCACCTATCCTGTGAAACCCAGCAAGCCAGATACTCCCGCGTTTCAAGTCATAAAAGATACCCTGCTCCAGGAAATACAGTCAGGCAAATGGAAAGAAGGTGCCGCGATTCCTGCTGAAACTGCGCTGGCCAGCCAGTTTGGGGTATCACGCATGACAGTCAACAGGGCTGTGCGCGAACTCACCAGTGAACAAATCCTGACGCGCATACAGGGATCTGGCACCTATGTGGCACAACAAAAATACCAGGCAACGCTGGTGGCCATCAAAAGCATTGCAGAAGAAATCCGTTCACGTGGCCATGCCCACCGTAGCGAACTACATCAATTGAAGGAAGAAGTCGCCACCGAACAACTGGCGGCAGAATTCCAGGTCACGCCTGGCCATGCTTTGTTTCATTCAATCATCGTGCACTTTGAGAACGAGGTGGCGATACAGGTAGAAGACCGCTGGGTCAACTCCAGCGTGACGCCGGAATACCTGCAACAAGACTTCAGCGTCATGACCCCGAATGAATACCTGGTTGCTGTGGCCCCCTTGCAAGGCGTTGACTACAGCATAGAAGCCGTGCTACCACCCAAACAGATAGCTGAAATGCTGCATATCTCAGCCAAAGAAGCCTGCCTGGTCTTACACAGAACCACCCGCTCACGCGACTTGATCGCGACCAGCGTGACCATGTGGCATCCGGGTAAACGTTATCAGTTTGCCGGGAGTTTTTAGTTTTCAAGACCTCTCAACACAGAGACACAGAGGTGTCACAGAGGGCACTGAGAAACTCTTCTGAGTATGTTTCATTTGCGAATTTCGCAGGAGCGAACTGTGGAATTCATGCATTATGTTGCTTGCTGACGAAACAATGTTGTTTTGCAAAAGATCACTCCCTCCACTGCGATGAGCTTTTTGCTCCAAGAAATTTCCGCGATAGCTGTCACCCAAATGCCTTCCCGCCGCGTTATATCTTAACAATCTGGCACTTGCCATTTTGCATTTAATGCAGCCGTCACACCTCAAGGGTGCTGGCAAGTTAAAATACGGCTTACGCTCAAATAAGCAAGAAAGAAATATCATGGCAAAAAAGAATGAACTGGACCCGGAAACCGAGGCGCTGATTGCCTGGTGTACCGAAGTAGAAGGCTTCCTGGTCGCAGGCGGCGCTACCGTCAGCCAGGCACAAGATCATATAGAGGAACAGATAGAGTGGTTCACCGATCTGTTTTTTGATGGATTAACACCAGAAGAGGCAGTTAAAGAAGCCCTGGCCTGAGTGCCAGCACAAGCTCACCTCTAAAGCATATAGAAATAAAGATGATTCACCGCAAATTATTAGTACCACTCGCCCTATCCCTTGCTTTGTTAAGCGCCTGCACCACCACCAAGCATAGTGGTACGCAGCATGAAGAATTTGGCGCTACCGGCGTATTTACCCGCAGCTTTCCTAGTACTGAAAAAAGCGCCTGCGAAGCGGCACGCCGCGCGCTGCTAAGCCAGGGCTATGTCATCAGCGACTGGAAACCATCGGTCCTCAAGGGCCGCAGGAAATACCAGCCAGAAGCTGACATTCATGCAGAAATCGAATTCAACGTCGTCTGCGTGGCGGATAGCAAAGGCAGCAATAGCACCACGGTTTTTGCCAATGCAGTACGTGACCGTTATTCACTGAAGAAAAGCAACACCTCAGCCAGCATAGGCGTCAGCGCCATAGGTTCGGTGTCCCTGCCCTTTGGTTCTACGGATGATGCTCTGGTCAAGGTTGCCAGTGAAACCATACCGACTGGCCAATTTTATGAACAGTTTTTTGAACTGGTAGATCGCTATCTGGATACTGTGCCCTATGTCCAGGAAGTGGACAACAAGGCAACGACTGCACCACCGACTCCATTAACTCCGGCAACGGCCAGCCAGACAGTGACAAGCGCACCACCAGAACAGTCCGCTAAAAAATCAGAGGAATGAGTGCATGCAAGCCGATGACCTGCAAAGATTATTGAGTTTCAAAATGCCTTATGGCAAATATAAAGACACGGTTATCGCCGACTTGCCCGGCAATTATCTGGGCTGGTTTGCGCGGGAAGGGTTTCCCAAAGGTGAAATTGGTCGCTTGCTGGAATTGATGTATGAGATTGATCACAATAATCTGGGTGAATTGCTGGCACCACTCAGAAAGAAAACCTGAACAAATCTGAGCTATCGCGCCCAAACGAGCGATTTACAGAGACTACCAAGTCAAAACGAGAAAAGGCAGGCATGATCAACATGCCTGCCTTTTTTATCTATCCAGACTGATCAGTTAGTCTTGCTGACGTCTTTGCTCTGACGCTTGCCCGCAGCAGTTGCTGGTAAGTATTTCATAGGGTCATTCACACCTGCGGCATAGGCAGTCACCAGGCTACGCTGGCGCATGCAAGATGCACTGAGTACCGTTGCATCTGGTGCAGCAGAATTAACGCACACCTGCAAATCCTTGACGGTATCCAGCGGGATGCCGGCAGCAGCAGCTACAGAAACGATGGATTGTGGATTGGCACCACTAGCAACCAGACCATCTACTGTTGCCTGCAAATTGCTCGTCGTCGTCAATGCATTGAAAATACCATCAACAGAAGTGTCTACGCCTTCAGCAAAGGCCACCGACAAACTACCAGCCAAAGCCAGTCCCAACAAAGTGTTTTTCATCATTTTTTTCATCAGTATCCCCCAACATGTTGACAAACCATTTTGTCTCACGCAGCCAATTCTAAATAAGTGTAAATCAAATTGAAAGCAGATATTTGTAACCTGCAAAATCTAGTGATCTTACTTGCAAATTAAGCACTTAGGCACATTTACGCACTTTTATAAGTGGTATGCAGGCGTTAGCAAGCAATCTGCAATGCAGATTGCCAATAAGCCATTCACAGCTCGCACAATCTGCACTAACTGTAAAAGGCTCATCGTTACTACACAGGTTCAGTCGTATCAATCAGGCAGCTTGCTGGACTTGCGCCCTCAAAGCAGCAAGTGCATTGAGTTCGTCAATAATCGCCTGATCTTTTTCCAGGGTTTGTGCTGGTGGTATTACCAGTGTCGTGATTTGTTTATACGACATCTTAGGCAAATCCCCCAGACGCAGCTTGTCTATGCGTGTTTTTTCGAGCGGGTCAGTTGCGGCCTCATACAGAATGACTTCATGATCCAGAGGGTAATACTGCGCCAGCTTATTCACCAGTATTTGCAAATGGGCTGGCTCTGTATCAAAACGCTTCAAGGTCAAATCCCCGGCAATACCAACCTGCCACAAAATCAACAAAGCTGTCGGGTCCAAAGTCCGTTTATAGATCATGAACTGGGTAGATTCCATGGATTGCATGCCATGACTACCCGGATCTATGCCCAAATCAGCGACCAGGCAATCAAGCGCAGAAATGCCTGGCTCCATATGCGCTTCATAACCTTCTTCGCGGGCTTCGGCAATGGCCATGTGCGAGATACAGGCGAATATTCCTGGGTGACCATAAAAGGCAGCACATACTTTCTTGCCAGCACGCATTTCTTTCAAAATAGTGTCGGCCATACGCCTATAAGTATCACGCCTGGTTTTGCCCTCGACCTTGGTGTCGTCGTAATGATCATTCAGGCATACATATTCTTTGGCAACACCTTGCAACCATTTGCGCGTAAAAATATTGGGCACCGCCGCAATGACGATATCGAAAGACTCAATATAACTTTGCGCAATCGGCGTCAATTGCCCAGCCATACGCATACCTGTACCAACACAGACCAGTGACCCTTGTTTATGATTTGTCATAGATTTTTAGATGAAAACGTGAGAGGGAGCAGCAAAACACAAGGAAATAGAGCCAAGAATGGATGCATTACATGGCCCTATCCATAAAAAAAGGAACTTAAGACAATCAATCTATGCTTTAGAGGTTTCTTCATGCTCAAATTGCGTCACGATAGAATCAAGTGCATCAAAGTCTCTAAATGGTATGTCCAGGAAAGCAGATATTTCACGTCTATCTTGTTTTAACAAAACAATTTGCTCATCAATGGATAAACCAAAATCACGGGCTGCTTTAAGTGGGTCTCTTCTATGCAATTGAATAAGAACCGCATTTGTGTCTAGGGCATTCAGATAATCTAAGAGCTTGAACATACTTTTCTCCTTGGCTTTTAAAACATCGGCGTAATACCGTCGATGATTTTATTCTTAATTTTCAGACAATGGAAAGTATGTTTTCAACAATAATTAAAAGATTCTAAATCAGGATGCTTGCCTGAAAACATTCACGCAATTTCTACCTTCTGCCTTGGATCTGTAAAGTGCTTTGTCTGCTGCTTCCAGGGTTTCGTCAAAGTTGCTTAGCCCATTTCCATCGACTGTGGCAACACCAAAACTGGCAGACAAAGAGAAGATATGGCCGCTAGGTTCAGTGTCTATCATGGCAATCGCCATACGGCAACGCTCTGCCAGTTGCAAGGCAGAAGCCTGGCTGGAATCTGGCATGCAGATACCAAACTCTTCGCCCCCCAAGCGCCCAAACAAATCCACTTTTCGCAAATGTGTTTTGACGGTTTCGCTGACTGCTTTCAAAACCCAGTCGCCAGTACCATGGCCGTGGGTGTCATTGATATTCTTAAATAAGTCCATGTCAAACAAAATGACACTGACACTACCAGTGCGCATCTTGAATGCTTCATTGGCAAAGCTGATGAAATGCATGCGATTGGCTGCCTGAGTCAAACCATCAGTTTGTGAAAATTGGCGGAACTGGTTTTTTTGTTGTAACGCCCTCATTAGCCAAATGCCCAATACGAACACGATGACCAATACCAATGCAATCAAGAGCACTAAATTCTGATTATTCTTTTTTTCCAGTTCACGTTCAACCGCCAGGATTTTATTTTTTTGTTCAAGCAGGTTCAACTGATTGGCTTTATCCTGCGTATCGAATTTGACACGCTGAAATGCAAGATTTTTATGGAGCAAGTCGTCCAGCACGCGATTTTTCAAAACCAGTGCAGTCTCAAAATACTCCAAAGAATTCAAGTACTGCCCTTGCGCACGCTTTATACTAGCCATAGTTTCTGCCGTTTTCTCCATCAATTGAATGGCATTACCTGCCTTCGCTTTTTGGTAAGCCTGCAATCCATAGCGCTCAGCTTGTTCCAGATTACCTGTATGTAAATAGGCGCGTGCCAAAGCTTCTTGAAGTTGAGTGCCATAATCTGAACTTTGATTCAATTTTGAAAAATCTTGAAGCAGTGTTATTGCGGCCCCTTTGCCTTGCAGATAGTTGCCAGAATCTATTAAATCTATGCAAGCCAACGTGTTCAGCAAGAGTGAATAAGAATTTTTGTTCGCGGCATCGCATACTCGTATCGCATCAGGCAGAACCGCTCTGGCTCGTTGCCGTTCACCACGCAAAAAATTAATTTCAACTTGGTCGCCTAAAGCAAGACAGTGAGTGGCACTACTTTCTGAAGCTGTTGCCAATGCCAACATTCGATCAGCATATACCAATGCTTCGTCATAGGCATGCAGCGAATTGAGGACATTGATTGCTGCTTGTAACGTATCAACCTTTGCCTCGATATTAGTCAACTTTGGCAAAATCAGCATGCTTTGATTCATTGCCTCCAAAGCTTTCTCATACTCACCTAAGTTGGTAAAACCTGAAGACAACTGTGACAGAAATCTAACTTTATATAGAGGTTCATGAATTTGCTCTATAACAGATTGAACCAGCTCCACTCTCTCCTTATGCATGCCCTTAAAACCGAGAGTCGCAGCTCTCAACAGAAAAAATCTGTTTTTTTGCGCTTCAGTGAAATTTTCTTTAAGCCCCGCCAATCTGCTTAGCGTGTCAGATGCTTTTTCTGGAGCAGTAACAATCTCCGTTCCAGCCTGTTTTATTAAATCGTCAATCGATGCGGAATCAATGGTTGGTTTAGCAGCCATTGAAGTACCGGCGACAAGCAAAATGGACGCCAAAAAAAATATAGCTCGAACCAATGTCATTGCATGCGCCGGAAAATGCAAACTAATATGGGGTTACTATAGTATCCAAAGCGTTGAGCTTGTCGACAGGAATCTCCAACAAATCGGCAACAGCCTGTGTATCTACAGAATGAACTGCCGTTTTTTCTTCTTCAGTTAATCCAAAGTTAGTCATTGCACCAATTGGATCATTTACATGCGCCTCACGCGCAGCAGCATCTTTATCCAGTGTATTCAAATAATCCAGCAATTTAGACATAGTGTTTGACCTTTCAATTAAATCTCAGGTTATAAAACAGGGAGAATCCCGAGAAAGATTCTATTATGTTTCTGTAAAAACTTGTAACAATTTTCAAAAAATCAATGCATTATGCGCAACACTGGGTAACGACGCCATTCTGGTTCTTTGAACCTGGCGCAACGGCTGAAAATGAAGTCCAGTACGGCTTGTTGATTACTGAGCAATTCCGGGTTGGTCTGCTTCCAAAGTTCGAAAGCCTGCTTCACTTCGGGTTCGGTATTGAGTATGTCAGTAGCGGTGTCTTCAAATACATAATCTGAATAAGCTTCTTTCTTTTCCAGAACACTGTTAAAGAAACCCCAGCGGAAGAAACTATCATGCCCTTGCGGTTCCAGTGTCTCGACGATATAGCGTGCCTGTGGCTGGTCCAGTGATACCAGATAATCACCAGCATGGGCAACAATACGCTCGTCATACTGTTGCAATTGCACGTCGTCGTGGAACATATGGCCTTCATAGGCATGAGGGCGGGACTGTACAGACTGTATGCCATAGACTTCGGCTTGCATGACGGTGTCACTGTCCTGCCTTTGCATGTGCACGCCATTCCATTGCAGGCGCTCTATCACGGCACGCCAGGCTTGCGGAATCAAATAGGCTTTTGGTCTGGTCACGCTGATATCGGCGACAAAATGGTCGTAGTAAGCGATAGGCTTTTCCCATGGCTGGCTGCGGTCATAAGACAGGCGCGTGTAATTGCCCAGTACACTGGGGCTGTAGACAGCCTGGTATCCCTTGAACAGGAAACTCGAAGGCTGACCATGATCTGCCGCCCAGTGAATAGCAACTTGTTGCGCCTGGCTGGCGGCCTGACGTGCCTCTGCACGCAAGGACTGGATTTGAGCACCATGCGCAACGGTGAATGCCAATACGGTCTCCACCAAGGCGCGCATGGAGTCGTATCGATCGGCGAAGGGTTTCAGCATATGGGTTTCCGGCATGAAACCTATGGTGTGATGCAAAGCTGCATAACCAGTAGAGAAGCGGGGGGTTTCCAGGAAGTCTTCAATGCCATGATCAGGGCTGTCCTTGACCGGATTCACATAGGGGCAAGTTGACCAGCCGCGCGCCTGCATTTCTGTGTAAATGGCAGGCAACATGGTATTGCGCAAGAATGGCCCCAGGCCATAGCCCAGCTTGTCTGCCTGGGTTTGTATCAGGGTCATGGTGTAGTGATAGTCGGCACCGTTTGAGGTATGGGTATCGACCATGACATCGGGGCTCCATTCGCTGAAAAAGCGATTGAAGACCTGGGCGTTTTCACTATCACATTTGATGAAGTCACGGTTCAGGTCCAGGTGCAGGCTATTGCCACGGAAACCGAATTGCTCAGGCCCGTCCTGATTTACGCGAGAGGTATTCTGACGATTGAGGCAGCCATCGACATTGTAGACAGGAATAAACAGAAAGACCGTATTACCCAGCGCTGCCAGGCGCTCAGGCTGGAGGCAAAAATCACGTACCAGGGCCATACAGGCATCTATGCCCTCAGGCTCGCCTGGGTGTATACCATTATTATTAAAAAAGATGGGGCGTTGCTCTTGTTTGATACGGGCGAGGTCAAATACACCATCCGCCGTCACTATGCCTGCATGGACAGGTTTGCCATTATCGGACACACCAATCTGGCTGAACTGCAAAACACCAGGGAATTGCGCAGCGAGATGCTGATAAAACTGTATGCAAGCTTCCCAGGTAGTGGTCTGGTTTTGGTTGCCAGCTTCATAGGGTGTAATGAAATCAGCAGGATGCTTGGTATGTGATGACATGCGCTAGACCAATTGAAAGTGATTGTATTCCGGGATTTTAGCGTACAAGTCGCTAAACAGGCGTGGCATACTGATGCCCGCTTGAAACATTTTTTTGATTTCCCCAAGTATTGCTGGAGAATTTAGTGACCGACGCCGAAATAAGCGCACTGCGCCAGAGCTGCAAGACAAATTTGGCGGGACACCGCGCCGTCACCCCCGCTGAAAGCTTTGCGCGCATGGCAAGCTGGTGCGAGGAGCATCAGGTACAGCATGACACTTATGGTGAAGGTGATCTGGTGCAAGGCTTTGAGAAAAAAATCGCTGCCTTGCTGGGCATGGAAGCGAGCCTGTTTTGCATCACTGGCACGCTGACCCAGGTCACGGCGTTGGGACTTGCTTGTGAAGAAAGAGGCAGTTCACTGGTGGCACTGCATCCCAGCTCACATATTCTAGTGCATGAAAGAAGCAATTATCAGTTGCTGCAACATTTCCATGCCCTGCAAATTGGCAACCCACATCGTCCATGGACGCTAAAAGACTTGCAGGTCCAGCCAGAAAAAATCGCTGCTGCTCAATATGAATTGCCCATGCGTGAGATAGGCGGGCAATTGCCTGCATGGGAAGAACTGAATGACATCAAGTCCTGGTGCCGTGAACAAGATATCCATCTGCACATGGATGGTGCCCGCTTGTGGGAGGCAGCTGCAGGTTACAGCCGCAGCCTGGCAGAGGTGGCTGCGGGTTTTGATACGGTCTATGTATCGTTTTACAAAGGCATAGGCGGACTGGGTGGTGCGATGTTATTAGGCAGTGCAGAATTCATTGACAAAGCGCGGGTCTGGATGCACAGACAAGGCGGCAGCGTATTCCGCCGCAGCCCTTATGTTGTGGCCGCTGCCATGCAGTTTGACGAAAGGCTGGCTGCGCTGCCCGCCTGTTATGCCCGTACGCAGTGGCTGTATGAAGAATTGCGCGCCTACCCACTATTTAAAGCCAATCCGGCAGCGCCACAATGCAATATGCTGCATCTGTACCTGCCGACAGACAGGGAGACCGCCCTTGCCATCCGCAACCGCATTGCGCAAGAACACGGGATATGGCTATTCAATAATACTGTGCATACTGCCTTGCCAGGACAATGCATGTTTGAATGGTATGTGGGCGACAATTTGCTGACGATGGCTGACGAAGAACTCAGACTAGCATTGAATCTGTTCGCAACTGCCTTAAACAAAACAGATTATTGATCAATCCAATCATTGCTCGTTATGTGAGTTATCGCACATACAAGACATTCTGCGTGCATTAAGCTTTTTTCATTGTTTCGTCATTTGAAGAAACGCAAAGGAGTAATAATGATAAGCCTGCTCAATCTCGTGTCGGATAAAGTCAAATACGACCCCAACCATTTGTTTGATATCTTGATCAAACGCCTGCGTTTGAAAAACGATGCGGCATTGGCCAAAATGCTGGATGTTGCACCGCCAGTAATCAGCAAGATCCGTCATCTTCGCTTGCCAATAGGTGCATCACTCATGATCACCATGCATGAAATCAGCGGCCTCACAATCAAGGAATTGCGCGCACTGATGGGTGACAAAAGAGAGACCTTCCGGATTACAGATTCGCAGTTAAAACCCTCTTTGGCAAAGTCGCGCCCGAAAACCAAAGAGCGAACTGTAAGTCAACAGTATTAAAATCTGTGCTGCAGTGCATCTAAGGTTATCGCCTGGGGAAAATCAAGCTGAGGCGTGCACCGGGATATTCGCTATGCGCCTCTCCATTACCAATATCGTAATGACCACCGTGCAGTTCGACTATCGCCTTGATGATAACTGATCCAAGGCCCAGTGAAATTTCGGCCTGCTTGCTTGGCAAACCCGAAAATAACAGCCGTGTGTCACGCCTTTGCCCAAAGCGAAACATGGCATCTGCTGACAAGCCAGGGCCATCATCCTCAATAATCAATTCCAGCGCATCAGCAATAACTGAGAGTCGTATGCGCACCTTGCTTTGTGCATATCTGGCAGCGTTATTAAACACATTCCGCAAAAGCCTGGATATGAGATAGGTGTCGCCAGTGATACTCCCTCCCGGCTCGCCACCCTGATCACAGGTTTCATCTATCTGCAGCACAAATTCAATGGCTTGATCTGCTTGCTGCTGCAGATGATCGGCATGATCGGTTTCTATTTTCAACAAATCACATAGGTCCACGCTGGTGGCCTGATTGCGATAACGCGGCTCATCAATATTCGCAATAAAAAACAAGTCATCGATCAACCTGGTGAAATAATCAAGTTCACTGCTGACGACAGTAAAAAACTCTTCGCGCTCTTGCATTTCCATGGCTTCGCCGTGGGCGGACAAAGTATCAATCGCAGTCCGCAAACTGGTCAAAGGTGTGCGCAGATCATGACCCAGTTCTTGCAAAAGTTCACGTCGCGTTTTTTCTATCGCTTGTAATTGCATGACCAGTCGCTGTATTTCATCGGCCATTGCATTGAAATGTTGCATCAGTCCGCCTATGGCATCCAGCCTGCCGGAAGTAAAACGCGCCCCCAGGTTACCAGCTTCCATACTTTTAATAACGCCTCTCGCTTCGGCAGAACGCCCTCGCAAATACAGTGCGAGCAATAGCAAGCCCAGCAAAATTGCGGTCACCAGCGTCACGACAAACAGCGTCGCCATGGTAAAAAATGCGCCACGGGCTGCCGTGCCTGGATTGTGTATCAGCAAATAACGTGGTTCATCTGCCTGCAGACGTACTATAGCAGTCGCTGCACTCCCGGAAAAAAAACGTCCGCGCGCCACTACCTCATGAATCACTCCAGGTTTGATACGTTGCAAGAGTGCGGCTGGCGGCGGTGCATCGACTGGGTTGCTGGCAAGGATTTTATTGTCTGAATTCACTATCCACATTTTCAGTGGGATAGCCGGTGACTCACTGCGATAAGCCTGGACTCGGCGCAGGCCTTCAGCATAATCATGCTCTTCGACGATGCGTGCGATAAACAGATACATGCTGCGCTGTACTTCGTCGCCGGGGCGCGTGGTCACCTCCCTGATCATCCAGAGATAAAACAAACTTAGCAGCAGAGCAAAAAATATGCTGATCGCAAAAAAACGCAACCATAGTGAACGACTCATGCATGCTCCAGTTTGTAACCAACGCCATAAATGGCGACAATACGCTCAGTCGCGCCAGCGTCCTTTAATTTGCGACGCAAATGGCTCAAATGTGAGTCTATGGTGCGGTCGTATATAAGATGAGTGCCCTCAAACTGATTCAGTATCTGTTCCCTGGTGATGGCGGCTCCATTGGCTTTTACCAGCAACATCAGCACTTCATATTCCTTCTTGCCCAATTGCAGAGCAGTTCCGGCAATACTTGCATTACGACGCTCAACATCCATATGAATATCACCAAAACCGATCACATTCAGGTTTTGATTGTCTGCAGGCACCCGTCCCACTAGACGACGCATGCGCGCACTCATTTCACGCAAGCCACAAGGTTTGCGTATGTAATCGTCGGCACCACCTTCTATACTAGCCACAACTGCACTTTCATCTGTTCTGGCTGACAGCATCAAAATTGGCGTTACAGTTTGGAGTGCACGCAATTGTCGGCACAGGTTGATGCCATCTCCATCAGGCAAGCCGACGTCGAGCAAGATCAGTTCAAAGGTCTGTAGCGTCAGTACTCCCAACGCGGCTGCGACGCTGTCCGCATGACTAAGCACAAAACCCTCATAGCGCAAACCCATACTTAAAGTGCGGGCAATCATGGGATCATCTTCAACTAAGAGAACTGAAATTACTGAGTTCATGGGCATTGAAACAAGTCGTAACAAAGAATATGTCCTCATTTTGCCATACAGACGACAAGTAAGACTCCTTCCATCAAAATTACAGAATTCATGTTTACAGTTTCTGACAGCTGGCTTGCCTCCTCTTGGTGTCTATTGCAAGTCTTCACATCATCTGTCCCTACACTGGAGATCACATGTCTTACTCTTCACGAACACACACAGTTATCGCTATTGCAGCTATCGGCTGCATAGTCAGCGCCTGCGGTGGCGGTTCTGGCAGCCCATCTGACGCCGCGCCACCTGTTGCCAGCAATAGCAGCGCGACGACCACAAACAACACAAACAGCACAAACTCTGGGGTCAACAACAACCGCCTTGCAGCAGCCACCGTAGCGGCAAAAAATGCGGCAAATACAGACCCCATGTGTACTACAGACAAGCTCGGCGATTTTTACTGGGAAATTGGCAATGCCAGTGATAACGCGCCGATAGTGTACAACTCGCAAGGTACTGGTAGCGTCAATTCAAGCAGCTATTTCAATATTGCCTCAGCATCGAAATGGATATTTGGTGCTTATGTGCTGGAAAAGAAGGGTATAGACCAGGTACGCGGCATTAGTGCTTTAAAAGACGGTTTGCGCTTCATGTCCGGCTACACTGGCTTCAATGAGGACGCCTGTATAGGCAAACAGAATGTAACTGCCTGTTATATCGCGGGCATGAATGGCAAGACCGGTCAGGCCAATCCAGATACCGTCAATAAATTTGACTATGACAGCGGCCATGATCAAAAACTTGCCAGTGTGGACTTAGGGCTGGGCAACTTCACAGCAGCCCAGCTTGATGCCGAATATCAAAACACCATAGGCCTGAGCACGGGCTTCCACATGGCTACGCTAGATCCATTAATGGCAGGCGGCATGATGGGCACGGCGACAGACTATGCGCTGTTCTTGAAGAAGATCATAAAGCAGGATTTGGAAATTGGTCGCTATCTTGGCGACCAGGCAGTCTGTGCCCTGCCTTCTGCCTGCCCTGGTAAAGTAGTGTATTCCCCAATATTGTTATTGAACGAACCCTGGACTTACTCTTATAACCATTGGGTAGAATCTGAAAAAGGGAACGGTAGTATTGACGCTTATTCCAGCCCCGGAAAATGGGGTTTTTACCCTTGGATTTCTGCCGACAAAAAATATTATGGCATCCTGTCGCGACATGACAAGGAAATAGGTGCTTACGGAGCATCAGTCAAATGCGGTCGTCAGATACGCAAAGCTTTTATGAATGCACTTTGAGGCCAAAAGTGCTCAAGCATCAAGGAGAGGCAACAAATTGCCTCTCTACATATGAGGTCAACGCGACGATACGCTTTTCTGTTTCACGCTTGAATTTGAAGCACAGTATGGGCGTCAAAATCCATGACAGCCATCTTGGCTTAGCCGTGATGTTATAGGAAAAGCGCACGCGCGTGAGTTCATCAGACAAGGCCTTGAACTGCCAGCCGCCAGCAAAATGGTCAAAAATATAGGGGCCGTTGACCATTTTGACGGCGGCGACCTCATTGGGCTTATACGACATGTACTCTATATCCATCGCCAGGCCATTACCACCGATGCAGCGCGCCTGCACACCCAACGCCGCCACCTTGGCATCGTTCAGCAAGTAAGCTTCAGTCGTCAAGGTATCCCATTCTGTCCTGAGCGTGTAATCCTGAGTCAGGTCGAACAGATACTTGGCGCTGGCCCTGACTTCAAATTCGTGTTTTATCAGCATAGTTTTGAAGTATTCATAAGTTCACAGATTGCAGAAATATCTTACCCGGCATTCTGCAGCGAGGGACATGCATTCTCATCAATATAGGCAATGAGGTCCTGATCACCGAGAAATCTTTGCATTAGTTTATCCAGCAGCGCCAACCTGGCCTTTTCATCAGCAATACGCTGGATTATTTCTTGACGCTTTTCGAGCATGGCAGCCAACAATTCTTCACATCGCTCTGGTGGCTGACTTAAATGAGGCAAGGCCTCACGCATTTGATCCAGTGAAAAACCTATTTGCTGCGCCAATTTGATGAATTTCAGGATGTCTGCAGTATGGGCATCATAGCTGCGGTAACCATTTCCCGAGCGTGGTGGAGATGCCAGCAAACCTATGCGTTCATAGTAACGTATGGTGTCGCGGCTCAGTCCGGATAATCGTTCCAGTTCAGAAATACGCATAGTGCTTGACTGTGGAGTTAAGTCCATAGATTACCATAGTTTGTGCGTATTTTACGCTTCAGACAATGCATGCAATTTCACCTTACCAGGTCCATTTACCCATGATGAATATCATTTGCGCGGACGGCAGACAACTTGCCAGCACCCTTTTCCCACACCAGGCGGCAGAAAGACGCGGTGTTATTGTGATCAATTCAGCCACCGGCGTACCGCAGTCTTATTACCGTCATCTGGCCGAACACCTGTCGCAGAGAGGCTATGATGTATTGACCTGGGATGCACGCGGCATAGGTGCCTCGCAAACCTGCCATGCAAGACTGGAAACTGCACGCATGCGTGACTGGGGCAGGCTGGATATGGATGCCGTCTTGCGCAGCACAGTCAGCACACTCGATATCCCGTGGGAACAGATGACTGTACTGGGGCATAGTTCAGGTGGCCACCTGGCTGCTCTGGCTCCCTCCCTGCAAAATGTACCAAGGTTAATTCTGCTAGCCTCAGGTACTTGCAACTGGCGTCTTTATCCCAAGGCGCAATGGCCACGCCTACTATTCGCCTGGCGTCTGACTGCACCATTGCTGTTGCATAGCCTGGGTTATTTCCCCGGCAAAGCAGGTATAGGACATGACTTGCCCAGAGGAATAGCCTGGGATTGGCGCAACTGGAGCCTGGCCGATGACTATCTTTTCTCTGATAAGGAAATCGATACTGCCGGCTATAAAAATTATAGTGGCAAGATTTTTTCCCTTTCTTTTGCCGACGACCATGGGTTTTCTCCACCAGGGACTGTGGCAGATTTACTGGATCATTTTCCACTTGCGCAAAAATTCCACAAAGAAATCCAGCCCGCCGAACATGGATTAAGAAGCATAGGCCATTTCGGCTTTTTCAAGCGAAATAATCAGGTTCTGTGGCCATTGCTGGAGAACTGGCTATCATAGCAAGAGGCAGGAAGTTTAAAATACAAGGCCCCTTCTGCTTATCAGTGAAAGCAGAAGAGATATTCAGTAAAGCATACCTCAGCGACGAAGCAGATTTGCCAGCACAGTCTTATCCAGCTTTGCTGCAACACCAACGCTGCGCCCCGCCAGATTGGGAACACTGAAACGAATTGCGCTCCCCAATATCTGGGCACACTCCGACAGGCTGAGCCCGTAATCCTGTTGCAGCCACTGCACCATGCCGGTGGTTGCTGCACGCAAGGCATCATCCAGCGAGCCAGCCTGCCCCAGCACCATGATCTGCGTTGGCGATTCTACTCTTGGTGCATTGACAGATTTTCCTTTAATGACATCCACGGTAAATTCAACATCCATGGATGTTTCCAAACCATATTGACTAGTCTCGCCATCTCCCTGCAAGGCATGAGCATCACCCAGATAGAGCAAGGCACCGGGTTGCTGCACAGTCAAGTAGACGGTATTGCCTTCAATGACCTCATTAAAATCCATGTTGCCGCCAAAGCGCCCTGTGTCACCAGTAGAGACAGGTGGAGAACCATTGCCCGGTGCAACTGCCAGTCCACCCAGCATGGGGCGAACTGGCAAGCTCAAATTGCGCAAGCCTTCTGTCGGTTTTTCTGGACTTGCCAAACCTCGCTCCCTGTCCAGCTTCCAGCGTATGGGCTTACCAAGACTTTCTGCCTTGGCTGCCAAAGCTGGCCCAATAGCCCTGCCGACGATGCTGTCAAGGCTGTCTGCATAATCACGGTTCAGGCGCAAGCGTTTCAAATGTATGACCAGTGTGTCACCTGGTTCAGCAGTGCTGATAAAAAACGGCCCGGTTTGCGGATTGCCATACAAGGCTTTGGTAACTCCATGTTCATCGACACCACCAGAATCTATGGTCTTGGTCTTCACCGTGTCGCCAGGCCAGATAGTCAGCACGGGCGAGCGGTGTGGACTGAATTCATTGGAATAATCTGCGGGCTGGAAATCGTATTGTTGTGCAGGTCCGACAGGACGATCAGGTAACCTGCGTGCAGTGAATGTGTGCGAGGCTCTGGCCTGTGGATTATTTGTATCAGGGAAATCAGCCGTGCCCTGCATGGCATCCTTGCTGATTGTGCCGACATAGGAATACTTTGCCTTGTCAGCATCCGTTACCGTGAACGCCATGCCTTTGGCGCTGCGCGTACCAGCCAGTTGCTCACCATCAAGCTTGCCGCTGATGCTGCTACCGTCCACTGTAATGCTCAAGGTCTGATAAGAGCGGTTGCCCCATCTATCGACTTGCAATAGCCAGTGCTCTTCATCTGTTGCACTCGCCAAACATGGGACGAGAAAGACCAATAGCATCGCGTATCGCAGCATGTTTTTTCCAGTGATGAAATTTAATGTAACTGGAATACTAAATTATTCCGCGCTTAAGCTTCATCAAATGCGATGAACTGCCAATTGCCATGCACAGGCTGCAAACTCACCAAGATAGTCTGCACTGCCGACGCAAGATG
Organism: Undibacterium sp.; assembly: GCF_030683615.1. Taxonomy (NCBI): domain Bacteria; kingdom Pseudomonadati; phylum Pseudomonadota; class Betaproteobacteria; order Burkholderiales; family Oxalobacteraceae; genus Undibacterium; species Undibacterium sp. The sequence goes on along the minus strand of NZ_JAUXQE010000006.1, from coordinate 95,065 downwards.
GAATTATGGTTTTGCCTTGTTTTGACGAATTTCCAACGCCTTGGCAAGCAATTCATCGGTACTCCAGTGCCGTGTCAGCCACACGGTAAGTGCCTCGCCAGAGATATGCCAGCTAAGCATGTGGCGGTCTTGCAAATGATCTTGATTATAGGTTCTGGCGACGTACCAGGCTAAGCGCGAACCAACAGGATAGGAGTTCTCCAGAAACAAAGAATAAATATCGTAGGGTGTTAAGACTTCTACTTGTAATACTCCCTGCTCCTTCAATTCTTTCCAGATCAGCGCTTTATTTTCAGGGCTGATCACAGTAGTTTTCGCAGGCTCTGGTCTGCCTGTAATGTTTGATAAACCGTATGCATAAAAAAACAAGGGGCCGCTCAGCAACACCAGAATTATCAGACATAAAACTGCAGCCATACTTTTTAAAAATAGCATGTTTAAGCGAGGTGCGGTAAATTTGCTTCCACTGGTAGTTTTTATCTCAAGCATAAATTTGCCTTGAAAATCCTTGTTGGACGTACAGTCCCATTACTGCGTCGCCTGTCCCATGGATGCAGTCAGCATGTTCTGTACTCTTGAGCGTACGAAATGAATATGGCTGCGCAAACCGTATAACTCTTCAGCGTAAGAAAGAGGTATGGTGATGCGATTCACTTTTTCTTCTAACTCATCAAGATGGCGTAACTGATCCTGTGCAACGCTTTGCCTGTCGGCCGCGGTAACATCTTCTATGGCCTGCTCTACCATGCGCAACTGGCCATACCAGCGGTAAATGCGTGAACGTATGCGCCAGACATACAAGGGAGGAATGATCTTCGAGAGCGGCAAGAACAAGGCACCAAGCGCGACGATGACTACCCACATGCGCTCTATGAAATTGGCGATCCAGAAGCTCAGGTAACGCTGCAACATCGGCGGGCCATTTTTATAAAACTTCTCCGCCTCATGCGCTACCGGTATTTCGGTATACTTATCAGATGGAAATTCTCCCTGGCGGCTAAACCAGTCGGCACTGCTATGTATCCTGCGCGCCGCTTGCAGCAGCAAACCCATCAATGCAGGATGCAGGCTTTCGTGGGCAACCAGGGTGGCGGTTGGTGCTATCAAATGATAATCATGGGCGGGTATATCCTTGCCTATATCGACAATGCCACGTGGCAGCACGACGTGCGATAAAAACGGGAAGCGCCTTGTATACGCTTCTGCCTGGACGAAATCAAACAGGCGTATGCCAGGTGTTTGCAATAGCATTTGTACCAGAGGTGAATCGCTGGCCGAGTTGAAGATCAGTACATCGACCTTGCCGTCCAATAAAGCCACCGTGCCTGGCGTGTCAGCCAGTTTTTGTATCTTCACGTCTTCTTCCGACATGCTGTTGACACTCAAAATCTGGCTGAAGAGTTTGGCGACACCGTTACCATCTGGCCCCACATTCACAACCTTGCCTTTGAACTGGCTGATGGTCGTTATTTCTTTGGGGCTGCGGTAAAACACCCAGATCGGTTCATAGAACAAGCTACCCAGTGAAATCAGGCCGCGCTCATGCGCCTGTGCTTCATCGGTAGAGCCGCTGCGCACGAACCCCACTTCAATTTCAGAATCAGGGTCGCTGATACGACTCAGGTTCTCTTCCGAGCCTTGCGAGATTTGCTGGCGCAAGGTGATCTGGTTCTTTTGCAGTTCTTGTGCATAGCGTTTGGCAAAACGTTCATAAGAACCATTTTCCTGTCCGCTGGAGATATCAATTACACGGGGTGGTGCCGGATCAACCAGCCAATACCCTGCGCCGCAAACTATCACCACCATCAGCGTGACCGGGCCAAATGCGACCAGCAAATCACGCAAATTAAAGAGGGTGAATTTAATTTTTTGCATTTTTAACTGATTTTGGCAGGCGTTGGAATGTATTCCGCCTTCAGTTGCTGCAAGCCCTCCAGCATTTTCTCAAAGGCAACGGGCACTTGCTGCTCATCACCCTTGACACCAAGTTCTATATGCCTGCGTTCAGTTGCACTGCCGACGCTGGGTAGACTGAAGACTTTGATCAGCGGAAAGTCTGCTTCCAGTTGCTCCATCAAAGGTGTGACGATGGATTCGGCAATTTCATACACCAGCACCGATTGTTCAAACTGCGCGTGTTGATGGAACAAATGAGTGAAATGTGTATCCAGCACCCATTCCAGCATGGGCCAGGCCATGACCGGAAAACCAGGGACGAAAAAGTGATTGCATATTGAGAAACCAGCGATCTTGTTGAAAGGATTGGGGATAATGTCAGCTCCAAGCGGGAACTCCCCCATTTTCAAACGGTGCTGATGGTCAGGCGTAGTCAGATCTGCGACTTCGCCTTTTTCTTTGGCGATATCCATGATGCGCTCCTGTATCAGGAGCTTGGCTTCAGGATGCAGGACTATTGGCACATCCAGTGCTGCTGCCGCGCATTGGCGCGTATGGTCATCCGGCGTCGCGCCTATGCCGCCAGTGGAAAAGACGATATCACCGCTGGCAAAGCTACGCATCAAGGTCGATGTAATACGCTCGCGGTTGTCACCTATGTATTCAACCCAGTCCAACTGCATGCCACGTGCCTTTAGCAAGGCGATGACTTTGGTCATGTGCTTGTCTTCGCGTTTGCCAGATAAAATTTCATCGCCAACGATAATCAGACCGATTGCCACGATTTCTCCTTTTATGCAGCAGCTTGCTTGCTGCGGTGACGCTGCAAGGACTCCAGACAATAATGCTGGAACCACAGGCCGGTAAATACAAAAACCAGGACATAAATCCAGATCGCAGCCCCTGCCATCACTGGCAACAAGACGATCCACATGGCCCCGCCCAGCCATAACAAACCCGGGGCGGCACCAAACAGGCCAGCGATAATGCCTATGCACAGCAAAGACCAGCGGTGCTCTTGCACCAGACTGGCTCTTTCTTCAGCATCGGCATGCAGTGCCAATGCATCGTACACCATGACCCTGTAAGTCAGCCAACCCCATAGCAGTGGTTGCAGGACCAGGCTTACAAAAGGGATCAGATTGAGTGGCAGTGTCACCAGCCAGACAATGATGAAAATACCGAAAGAAGACAAGGAATGCCAGATACTACCCAGCAGAGTGCCGCCATTTTTTTGCTCAAGATCAGGATAATCTCTTGTTCCCACATGTTTATTGATGGCCGGCATGGCAAACATGGCAATGCACAGCAGGGATGTAAATACCATGATAGGCAATAACACCCACATGGCCACAAAGGGACCAATAATTACCTTCAGGGAAAGCAAGCCGATCTTGGCCAGGATACCGCCATCCTTGGAAAAACCGTTATTTTCCATCATCCAGGCATGGACAAAATCGATCGCTTCCTGCAAACCCAGGTACATGAGTACACCGCACAAGATGAAAGCGACGACGAAAGGCAGCAGTGTCAACAGCAACATGCGGTAATGCATTTGCGCGGCCAGTGCCCTGCCCCATGCCCGCATCACAGATGCCATATTCATGTTTGCTTTTCCTTGTCAAATCCACACATGCGCTTCAAACCCAGCCATTGTTGTGACCAGAATCCCTCACCATAATTGCGAGCACTGCCTTCTGGTGCGGCCAATTGATCTCGTATGCCGGTCAGGGCAAATTCCTTGCTGAACAGCGTCGTGCCAAACAGCACATCCCAGACAGGAAATAAAACCGCAAAGTTATGTCCGCCCAAACTGCCTTTGCCATGGGTTTCATGGCCGACGCCGATGGCATGGTGGGTACGGTGATAGCGTGGCGACACCAGCAAGTATTCGCCGATGCGGCCAAAATGTATGCGCACATTCGCATGTTGCAGGCTCTGCAGCATTTGCGATGCCATCACCAGCAGGATGTATTGCCCAGGTTCGACGCCGATAACGATGGCAATCAGGCCCATATAGATATCGCGCAAAAAGTCATCCAGCAAATGATTGCGGTTATCGCTCCACAAATTCATATCGCGCTGGCTATGGTGCAGGCTATGCAAAGCCCACCACCAGTTGAAGTGATGCTCGGCACGGTGATACCAATAATCGAAAAAATCCAGCACAACCAAATATGTCAGGAAGAGCAAGACCGGGTACTGCAACATGCCTGACCAGATATTTTCCAGATGAAAGGGATTAACGCCCTGCAAATGCAGCGTCGCTGTCAGTTCATCAAGCAAGGGGTCCAGCACAAAAAACACCAGGATGGAAAATGCCCCCAGCCTGTGTAATGCGGTATAGATGAAATCATTCCAGCGCGCATAGCGGTTTTTGATTTCATGGACGGGCACCCATGCTTCAAGCGGGCGCAGGACAAGAAACAGTACGATCAATTGCAAAACGCCAAGGATGAACCATTCAACGCCCTCGAAGGCATCTTCCACAAATTCACCCAAACCCAGACTAAACATGGCGGGCTGTACTATCGTTTCAAAAATCCAGGCTTGCAGATTTGTGAACAGATCGGAAATAGTCATTATTTTTTCTGCTGATGTAAATTTTGGTAAGCGGGATGTTCGCGTAGAGTAGCAAAACAAAAGGATTTTTGCTTAAGGCCGTTAATTAACGGCTCCAGATTTTCTGGTGCCCAGGGCTGTTTGCGTGACCAGATCCCCAGATGCGCCATGAAAATATCACCATCCCGCAGCCTATCCAAGGCGCGCTTGAGTAGCATTGGATTGCTGAATTTTTCGCTAGGCAACTCATCGCCAGAAAATCCAGCCGGTGCCCAACCCACATGCTGATAAGCGCAAGCCTGCCCGGCTTTCAGTAAATTGGGGGTCGTTTTCCCACCTGGAGCGCGCCAAAATGGATCAAGCTTCTTGCCCGTCATTGCAAAAAACCGCTGATCAACCCGGCGCAGTTCCTGGCAATATTCTTGTGCTGTCCATTGCAAGGTTTTGCCAGCTTGCGCGCCGAACTGCGGCTTGACGGCAATGCGCCCGTCAGGCAAGTCACCGACGACGTAGACATGATCAAAAGTGTGGCTGCCAAAAGCATGGCCTTCTTCTGCCAGTTTCTTCCAGTAGGGCGACCAGCTCATATCCAGCGAATAATCGCCCTGCACAGTCTTTTCGTTCGCCAGAAAAAACGTCGCCTTGATCTGATGCTGGCGCAAAGTCGCTGCAATCAGTTCAGCCTGTGACTGGCTGCCAGTATCAAAAGTCAGGTAGATCGTGGCCTTGCAACTACCCGCCAGTGCAAGATTTGTCGCTGGCATTACTAGCATGGCCAGCAATACCAGGTGCAAAGAGCGCGGCAATTTACATATTGCCGGCACGGTTGGCAAAGTAGACACCATGCGGAGAGCGGCCTACCGGTATCATCTTGATCACTTTACGAGAGGCGATATCGATCACGGCAACTTTCTTGATCCAGCGCAGGGTGGCCCACAGGGTTTTGCCGTCTTCGCTGACTTCCATGCAATCTGGCCCGCCAGGCACTGGGATAGTGCCAACGATTTCCAGTGTTTGCTGATCCAGAATATTGATTTCATTGGAAGTGCGGTTAGAGACAAAGGTATGACGCTTGTCGCCCAAGGCGCGGAAATTATGCGTACCCTCGCCTGCCTTGATTTTCTTCACGGTTTTTTGCGTACGCCAGTCGATGACTTCGACATAATTGCTACCCATGATGCCGACCAATAGATACTTGTCATCTGGTGTCATGGTTATGCCCGCTGGCAACTTGCCAACAGGGATGGTCCATTTGACCTTTTGAGTCGCCAGATCAATAGCAGAGACCTGATCACTACCCTGCTGGGTGATGAATACCGTAGTGCTTGCCGCATCAAAAGCCATGTGGCTAGGCAACTTGGCTAAGGGTACTCGTTGTACTAATTTCATGTCCTGTCCATCGAACTTATAGAAATCGACACGATCAAGCCGCAAGGAATTAGAAATAAACCACTTTTGATCAGGTGAAAAGCCAATTTGGTAGGGGTCAACAATATCTTTGATACGCCGCTGTATCTGCCCCGTCTTGGGATCAAGAAATACCAGATCATCGCCCACAGCATTCGCCACGATCAAGGATTTATTGTCTGGCGTTGCCATCAGGTGATGGGGTTCCTTGCCGACAGGGAAAGTACTGATTTCTTTATAGGTGGTCTGGTCCAACAGAGTCACTGTGGCATCACGCGAATTCAATACCACGACGACATTGGCCTGAGCAGCATGTGCTGAAAAACCAGAAAGGAAAGCAAACGCCAAAGACGACAACAGAATACGACTACGCATGAAAGAGGACCGCAAAAAAATAAATCGAACTCGCATTTTACAGCGCATGACAATAAGGAAAGAGCTTTCCTTCAATTGTTTTTCAGCTTTTTCACTTAATTTGTTCAAAATCAAGCGTCGCAGCATTGCTCGCACTACAAGAAAGTGGTGAGTACTGTCCCAAGTCTTTTCTTTTGCTCTACAATTGCGCCAGCTTTTTTTCAATGTAATACTAAATTCATGGAAGAACAGTCATTTCAATTTGTCTTTGCGTTGATCACACTGCCATATTGATAATTACTGGTAAGCAATAAAATTGAATAATGTCTAGTGATGTACGGCACAGGACTGGGTTCACCCGCCAGTCTTGCAATGGCAAAACCTGAATTAAATGACCCGCGTTCCCCAGCGCGAAAACAAGGAAGAAATAATGAGCACTATTACAACAGTAAGCGGCCTTCAATACGAAGATAAAGTTGTTGGCGAAGGCGCAGAAGCGCAAGCAGGTAACCATGTAGTTGTGCACTACACTGGCTGGCTGCAAAATCCTGATGGCAGCGCTGGCAAAAAATTTGATTCCAGCAAAGACCGCAATGATCCATTTTCTTTCCCGCTGGGTGCTGGCAATGTCATCAAAGGTTGGGACGAAGGCGTACAAGGCATGAAAATAGGCGGCACCCGCATTTTGACTATCCCTTCCAGCCTCGGTTATGGCCCACGTGGTGCAGGCGGTGTTATCCCAGGCAATGCAACCCTGATATTTGAAGTGGAATTGCTGGGCGTTTAATTTCCCTGGCGACATCAATCAAAACTCAGCATGTCTGACTTAAACAAGCCCGTGGCCGCCGTCATGGGTTTGAATCATTTGACGCTATCCGTTTCAGACCTGGAGCGTTCTTTCCACTTTTATGTGGAAGTGCTGGGCTAGAAACCGCTGGCGCGCTGGAAAAGCGGTGCTTACCTGCTGGCTGGCGACGACTGGATCTGTCTGTCGCTGGATATGGAATGCCGTACCAGTCCCCTTGCAGAATATACCCACAGCGCAATTTCGGTTACCAGGGAGGCGTTTGAAGTTTTCTCACAAAAAGCAGATGCTGGCGAATTCCAACTTTGGAAAACCAATCAAAGCGAAGGCGATTCGCCTTATTTGTTAGACCCCAACGGGTACAAGCTGGAGTTACATGAGGGAGATTGGCAAACTCGCCTAGAAAGCTTCAAGCATTTTTCCTACGAAGGATTAATTATTTTTTAAATATATTGTAAAGACAAGAACTTTCAAGTCTAATGGCGGGCCGTAATTTCACGGTCAATTCTAAATCAAGAAGGAAGTTCATGTTCGCTCGCCTCTTCATCACAAGTTTAATTGCATTTTCACTCGTTGGTTGCGCGTCTGGAGTCAAGCACGCGGATACTGGCAACAAGCAATATTTATCAAATCGCCCCGCTAAATCCGTTTCCATATCATTGTCTACAGAAGCCAAGAAACAAGTCGCCGATAATTTAAAATTCGATCAGAATACTTTGGTTGGCAATGTCAAACGAGCAATGTCCTCACGGAACCTACTTAACGAAAACAATACAGAAGCAAGCAATACAGTAGAGATCTTGGTTAAGGATTTTCGTGTTCGCTCCGCCTTTACGGCCATCATGTTCGGCTTCATGGCCGGTGATGATCATATCGTCGGCGATGTTATCCTGAAAGACGCGACCGGCAAGGAAATCAATCGCTTCGAAGTCAGCGCTTCTTATGCGCTCGGCGGCCTTGCCGGCGGACAGGACGGAATGCGACTGAGCTGGTTGTATGAAAAATTTGCTGAATTGGCAGTAGAACACTTGAGTGGCAAAAAAATGTCATAAAACATTGTGATTGCTATATTGCAATGCATTTAGTTGTACGTTAAAAAAGCTCCCGGCGGGATGACAGCGCGGGAGCTTTTTACATTGAGCATTTTACATTTGGCTAAGTCTTAGCAAAAACAATCTCAAACCGATTTATTCTTTAATAAAATGTTCACGGTAATACTTCAATTCTTCAATTGATTCCAGAATATCCGCCAAAGCTGTATGCTTTTGATGCTTTTTAAAGCCGGATGCCAGTTCTGGCTTCCAGCGGCGGCATAGCTCTTTTAGTGTTGACACGTCCAGATTGCGGTAGTGGAAAAAAGCTTCCAGCTTGGGCATGCCGCGTGCCATGAAACGGCGATCCTGGCAAATGGTGTTGCCACACATAGGTGATTTACCAGCTGGAACAAATGGCTTCAGGAAAGCGATCAAAGCGGCTTCAGCATCCGCTTCTGTGACTGTGGAGGCTTTGACCTTGTCGATCAGGCCAGAGCGGCCATGTGTGCCCTTGTTCCAGTTATCCATTTTGTCCAGGGTTTCATCGGATTGATGAATTGCAAATACAGGGCCTTCCGCCAATACATTCAATTGTGAATCAGTTACCACCACAGCCACCTCAATGATACGATCTGTATCCGGGTCCAGGCCTGTCATTTCCATGTCCAGCCAGATCAGGTTCAACTCGTTTGGGCGTGCTGGTGTGGCTGGATTTGCAGTGTTTGTTTGAATGTCGGTCGCTTGTGACATAATTCTTCCTTGGCTATTACTTATCGAATGTCACATTTTCCCATGATTTCAGTCGCTTTTTCGGTTTTATTCGTTTCCTTCCTGCTATTGACGCTGATAATTCAGTTCTGGCTGGCCTCCCGTCATATCCGACACATCCTTCGTAACCGCGCGGCTGTGCCTGCACAATTCGCAGAAAAAATAGGCCTGGCCTCGCATAAAAAGGCAGCGGATTACACTATTGCAAAGACCAAGCTGGGCATGGTCATGCTGTTAGTGAACGCCCTCGTCCTGGTTGGTTTTACCCTGTTTGGCGGTCTGCAATGGCTGTCCGTGTATCTTGTGAAACTGACGGGACCAGGCATGTGGTATCAAATTAGTTTACTGGTCGCGTTTACCATCATCAGCAGCATCATCGAATTCCCTTTCAGCTATTACTCGCAATTCGTGCTGGAAGAAAAATTTGGCTTCAACAAGATGACATTGGGACTGTTTTTCACCGACATGATCAAGAATGCCGTGATAGGTGCAGTGCTGGGTCTGCCCCTGATCTGGGTGATTCTGACCTTGATGGAAAAAGCAGGCAGCCTTTGGTGGCTGTATGCATGGGCATTCTTCATCGCCTTCCAGATGCTGATCATGCTGATTTTCCCTGTCGTGATCGCCCCCTTGTTCAACAAGTTCTGGCCACTGGACAATGAAGAAGTACGCGAACGCATAGAAAGCCTGAGCAAGCGTGTCAGCTTTGCTTTGAAAGGCATCTTTGTCATGGATGGTTCCAAACGCTCTGGCCATGGTAATGCCTATTTCTCTGGATTTGGTGGAGCCAAGCGTATCGTGTTTTATGATACCTTGCTGGAACGCTTGGCACCGAATGAAATTGAAGCTGTGCTGGCGCATGAACTGGGTCATTTCAAGCTCAAGCACATCATCAAACGTATGGCAGTGATGTTCGCCTTGTCACTGGTCTTCATGGCCATGTTAGGTTTTTTCAAAGATCAAGTTTGGTTCTACACTGGCCTGGGTGTTGATCCTATGCTGTTGGCACAGAATGATGCGATGGCGATTATCTTGTTCATGCTGGCCTTACCCGTGTTTACCTTCCTGTTTTCACCGCTGAGTGCGATCACCTCGCGTAAACATGAATTCGAAGCCGATGCCTTTGCCGCCAAACATACCAATGCCAATGACCTCATCACTGCCCTGGTCAAAATGTATGACGACAATTCATCTACCCTGACGCCTGATCCCCTGCATTCGGCGTTCTATGATTCACACCCTTCAGCATCGGTGCGTATTAACCACCTGCTGGCTGCACAATAACGGAGATACCATGATCAAATTCACAGACTTGCTGGCGAAAAAGTCCCAGCACACAGAAACTGGCCTGGATGATGCCAGCCTGCCTGCCTACTTTGCTGCTACTCCTGAATGGACTCAGGATGGTCCACGTATCGTCAGGACTTTTCAGTTCAAGAATTACTATGAAACCCTGTCCTTCATCAATGCGATTGCCTATGTAATCCATGCAGAAGATCACCACCCTGAACTGGTCGTCACTTACAACCGCTGCGTTATCAAGTTTGATACGCATACCGTCAATGATGGTAAAGGTGGCATTTCAGAAAATGATTTTATCTGCGCCGCCAAGATAGACGCCATTTTCCAGCAGAGTTTTTCCTGATGGCGCGTTCACAGGCATTAGTCATTGCTGCCCATGGCCGCCATTATCTGGTACAGGCCGAGATTGATGGCGTGCAGGTCAAGCTCCATTGCGTCACCCGTGGCAAAAAAAGCGATGTCTCGGTTGGCGACATCGTTGAATACGCCCTGACCTCAAAAAACCAGGGTGTCATCGAAGCCATCACTACGCGCAAGACTTTGCTATACCGCTCTGACCAGTACAAATCCAAGATGCTGGCAGCCAACCTGACGCAATTGCTGATCGTGGTTGCGACTGAACCGAGCTTCACCGATGATCTGGTATCCCGCGCGCTGGTGGCGGCAGAATCATCCGGCATCAAACCACACCTGATCTTGAACAAAGTCGATGTCACCGCCTCTCTGCCCAAGGCAAGAGAACGCGTTGGCCTGTATGCCAAGCTGGGCTATCCGGTACATGAAGTATCTGTCAGAACAGACCCCGAAGGCACACGCCAGCTCATGCATAATCTGATGCAGGGGCAAAGTACCATCCTCATCGGCCAGTCAGGCATGGGCAAGTCTTCACTGATCAATTTGCTGATCCCAGACGCAGAAATCGCCACCCGCGAAATCTCGGCAGCGCTGGATACCGGCAAACACACAACCACCTTCACTCGTCTGTATCACATGGATGCCAACTCCTATGTGATCGACTCTCCCGGTTTCCAGGAATTTGGTCTGCATCATTTAAGTGAAGGCATGCTGGAACGCGCCTTTCCAGAATTTTTACCGCACCTGGGCAAATGCAAATTCTATAATTGCCATCACCATACCGAGCCTGGCTGCGCAATTCTGGCAGCAGTCAAGGATGGTGATATCTCGACCATGCGGCATGATATGTTTGAACAACTGGTGCATGAATCCAAGCAAACAATTGGATATTAAAACGCATGAATGTACTACGAACACGCTTCAGAACAAGGCTGATAATCGCCCTACTCTGCCTGCAAGCAAATTTATCCTTTGCCCAATCTGCCGACTCTTCGCTGGATGTGAAGGAGCTATGCAAGCAGGTTTTTTGTCGTACACCAAGCTTTACACTCCAGCTTAATAATAAAGTTGTATTTGAAGGCGCCTTTGAGACACCCCTTCCTGTTCTGATCAATAAAAAATTAATCTCAGTTTTCCCGGGTGAGACTGTCTTCATAGAAGCAAGTATCAATAATGGAGCAATCAGGCTGGAGCAAGCTGTCAGTACCAATGCACACCCCGAGCGTACTCTGGTATTTAAATTCCAGCAAATGGATAAAAAGAAGGACATGCTGCTCGAAGTAGAAAACCCATTTCCTGAAGATATTAAATTCAAGATGGGCTATATGCAGACAAACTCCAGCAAGATATACGCTACTTCCAGTTGCCCTGTGAGCGGCAAATTGAAGCTTTTTGAGCACTGGCCCTACCCTATCTATCAATTACTGATTACCCAAGCAAAGGTCTTGAGCCAGTCTGACAAGAAAGTGTGCAATTAAGCGTAGCCTGAGTGAAATGTATCAATAAGCAGGAAACCCCATGCAAAACGACTTGACAACTGATCACTGGCCGCCACCAGGCTGTCCTGATTTGTGCTGGCCAGAACAACTCACTTCAGAGACCAGGGTGGCATGGTATCGTTCAGTCATTACCGCCTACGCCTCATTATGGGAAGGTCATGTCACTGAGGCACATTTCAAACCAGTCAGCGAGACTGAGCTTCTCGATCTGGAAACACGTTTGTCTTGCCCGTTACCATCTGCGTTAAAGAGCTACCACCAGGAATTTGGTGCTTTGTCACTGACAGAAAAATTATGCAGTGTCAGTCAAGACAGCGATACGCCTATCCAGCCTTTGCTGGAAGCCTATCCAGGCATAGTTGACATGCTGGAACACGAAGATGAGCAAGTGCTGAGGCTGTTTGAAGATATGATAGTCTTTGGTGACTACCTGGGTAATGGCAATATGTTTTGCTTTCTTCGTGAAAGCGGCGAAGTCTTTTATTTTGACCATGATGACGACAACTTGCTCTGCCCTTTTTTCACCTCAGTGGAAGAATACCTTGATGCACTAATGATACGCTGCCTCGCAGAAATACACGAGAACGAAGAAGCAGGCCTTGAACTTCTTGCCCAGAGATATGGGCCAAAACTTGTCAGGAAATGGCTGTATTAAAACATTTCAAAAAAACAAGTAAAGCTGAATTGGATTGACAGAATGTAATGTTTCATGGATATTCCATGCCATTATTTTGCTGAAAACATCCGAATGCGCAATTACTTACACATTAAAAATGTAGCACTTCTGAGCTTACTTTGCATGTCATCGCTGTCATGCAGTAAGCCAGCACCAGTCGAAACCACTACTCCTGCGCCAGCTAAAAAACAAGTTGAAACCTGGCCGCAAGCAGACAGGCTGGCGACTGCCTTGTCCGCAATTGGCATGACACCTGATGAGAAGTTTCGTACTATCAAGATTCCGGAAAACGCCATCACTGAGTCAACAAAGTATATCGTGCTGCCGGTGCAAACCCAGGCTCTTGGATTTGCGCCTTCATTCCGTGCAGCAGTCGGTGCGCAACTGGACGAAGCATTAAGCCTTGGTGGCATACACACAGTACAGCAAACCGATCTGGCAGATATCAATGGCCCCTTCGTACGCAGTTTCGATGAGGCCACATTACAAGCCTTGCTCAAGCAATACCAGCAACAGAAATTGATCATGCTTTATCTTGGACAAGATAAAGGGCAGAATTTTGTTACGCTCGTCATACGCAGTCAAAATGAGAGCATCAAGGCACATAAATCGCTGGAATTACCTCAAGACCCGGAGCAGGCGCTGGATATCATCAAAAAATCCCTGCCAGCCTTGCTTAAAGAAGCAGGCTTGAAGGAAGCCGGAGAGCCCCCGGCTGCCAGCAACGACGGTAGCATTTGCGCAGAGAGCAATTGGGACTTTTCTTTGCCTGCGTCAGGTAAAGACCGTTTGCAACAAGCCTGCCATGCCCTGGCAGTTGGTACATTATTGCCTGCCTACGATCATGTTAAAGCCTCAATTCTCGACTATGGTCGCTTGATGTCACCACTGAAACGTGCATGGCTGGCCAGAGCTTATGCCAAGGCAGATATGGGGCCATCGTCCCCTCCTGTAGCGCAGGTGATACGAACTTTAGCTTTGCAACAGTTGGGGCTCAGTCTGACAGGCAGCTATGAAATCTCCCCCATGCTGTTGTCGTCCACAGACCCGATTGTCTCGCAAGTCTCCAAACTATTAGCCAGAGCAAACGGTAAGCCCAGTGATACCCATGGTTTAGAAAAATTGCCTGCGCTGACGCGATTATTGATGAATGAGCGCCTGAACATTGAAGATCCATCCAAGCCTGTCAAGTTTTGCGATATAGCGGCTTACTTCTCAGGTTTGCCCACGCCGGAATCATGTCCTTCATCCAAAACTCAGAACGGGCAGGCAAAGGCACTTAGCAGTGCAGAATTGGCACTGTATCAGGACTGGCGACTGTTGTCCCACTACAAAAATGCAGCAAGATATGTACGCTTCCTTGGCCTACCTGAACAAGGTTTAATGCTTCTGGCGCAATCGCCCGAAGATATTGCCGGCCATCCTTACCTTCAACAGATCAAGCACACAGCGCAACAATCCATGAAATTTACCGGTAATGCTGGAGATTTTCTGGTTCACAAGCAAGCCTTGCTCAAGCCGTACCTGCAAATGATAGTTAATCTGCAGCGCTATGACAGCTGGCTTGCCACAAGTTCTTTGTCAGACCATTACATAGGCAATGGCAGTCAGAATATTGACAATGACAGGCAAATCCAGGAAGCCCGCTCCAAAGAAGCGCAGTTGATCAAAATTCTGAAGGCTGACCGCTTCCTCACATCCAGCTTGCCGACACCACAACAAGCCGCGATGATGGCAGCTATACAGGCGGCACCAAAAGCAGATGCGACAAAACAAGGTTTGTTCCCTCTTCGCTTTCATTTGTTCAAGACTCCGTCTGAAGAGCAATTACTTAGCAAGCTCAAGCAGTACCCTGGTGATATGGACTCCAGGGTCGCACTAGCATTCCGTCATTTAAAAGAAGGAAAGACTTTGCAAGATGCGTTAAAGATCATCAACGCTTATCCAAAAAGCGCTGAAATCAATGACCGTGTGAAAGAATCCCACGACTGGGCAGCACCTGCTCATGGTTTCTTTTTCTCAGGAGAGTTAGAGGCTGCCAAGCAATTCTATCAACGCAGTCTGGCCATGGGCACTGGCAGTTCTTCAGAATTTCATGCACAAACCAGGCTGAAACTAATAGATAGCCGACTAGGCGAAGCCATGCAATCCTCCATACAGGCGCTGGCTCGCTATAACTCTGACTTTACCCGACGTGACCTCGCCAGTTTCCTGTTCATGGAAGGCCAGGCTGAGATGGGATGGCAAGTTATCCAGCCACGTGCAGCCACCGCGGAAACATTCCAATTGTGGGTTGCTGCTTATGTAGCGCAAAGAATGGAAGGAAAGAGCCTGGATCAAATTAACGACTGGCTCAAATCTCAGAAATATGATTCAGTGCAAATTGATCTTCAGGATGTCAATGATCTCTATGTGCACATGCATGCTGTCACAGACAGAGTTCCCAGCAATGATGATATCAAACTTTTGCTGAAGCCCTCAGCACCAAACAAGTATAGGAACAAGACGTTTGCAGTGTCGGCACAATTGATTAAGAGTGCGTTAGAGCAAAGTGGCACAAAAGAAGCCTATGAATTTGCTATTGCCAACCTGGCGCCTTATGACGCCAATAAACGCAACCAGTTCGTTTTACCTTTTTTTGCCTGGGTGGCATGGCAGGCAAGTGACGGCAAAGATGCAAATCTGGATACTGTCAGAAATGCAGACCTGCATGAAAGTTTTGATCATGTACTCGCCAAATCCATGATATTTGCACTCGAAGGCAAGTCGCGTGAATCGCTGCAATATCTGAAAGCAGCACGCTATGGGCTGTCTGAATCAGGAAAATCCGAGATGAGAGAAAGAGGCATTCCTCCATCCTATCAGTATGCAACAGCAGCTTACCTGATGTTCAAGAAGACAGGTAATGACGCATACAGAACTGAAGCTTTGCAATTCCTGCGCAGCTATGAACTGGTCTTTCCGTATTACGGATGGGTGTACAGCATGCAGGCAGCGATGGAGAAAGACAAGAAGAGACAGCAAACTCTGGCCTGTAAAGCCAAGGCGCTTGACCCTGGCTCTTACTTTTTAAGCTTGAGCAATCTTGATCTGAACAAGCTGAGTTGCAAGACTGCACTTTGGTAATGCCTGCTATTTTGAGCACAAAAACGGAGGCTGGTTTACCCAGCCTCCGTTTTTTATCTGATACCTATGCAGTTACCAATCCAATTGCATCGAAGCTATTTAATTCTTGCTTGCTTCTTCCAGCCAACGCTCGCATAGAAAAGGAATAATGCTGCCTGCCTTGCCACGCATGAACTTGAAACCGAAAGGTAGCTTATCCATATCCAGCGCAACCAGTATTTTTTCTGCCCTGCCCCGCGCAGCCTTGACCAGCGATGCGGCAGGAAAAACTGAAAGTGAAGTACCAACCACCAGCACCTTAGCCGCAGTCTCAATATGCCGCCGTGATTCTGTCATGTACTCGACATCTTCACCAAACCAGACAATATCAGGGCGGAGTTGCGTGCCATCTTCACATAGTTGTCCCATAAGTATGGGCGCTGCATTGATACGGTAACGCCTGCGAGCATCAGAAGTACCTCGCGCATAGTTCAACTGTCCATGGACATGAATTACATTGGTGGAGCCTGCTCTTTCATGCAGATCATCGACATTTTGGGTGATCACGACTACTTCGTAAGCTGACTCAAGGGCAGCAATTGCGCAATGCGCTATATTCGGCTGTGCCTCTGCAGAGTGTTTGCGACGTTCGTTATAAAATTCCAGAACGACTTCTGGATGCGCGCGCCACCCAGCGGGGCTGGCTACAGCTTCCCAGGAGTAGTTATGCCATAAGCCATTCGCGTCGCGAAAAGTTGGAATGCCGCTCTCGGCACTAATGCCAGAGCCGGACAAAATGACGATTTTGTTGGATTGTATTTCAGGTTTCACGCTTCTGACTTCAATTTAAGACATCAAAGAAGCATCAGCCTACCATTATCCGTGCGGGTGATGTCAATGATCCCCCATCGCCGTCATGCCTGCATGCATACTTCGTACTGCCATCAGCTTTTGGAGCTGAATGATGCCAGCCATTTTTTCTCTGATGCTGTCAACGTTTTTTGCAGCATGCGCTCTGGTACTTCCCAGACCACGACTTTAGGTGGCTGGGTTTTGAATTCTTTGCTGTTCAAATAGGTAAAAGCAGCACCATCAAAATCACCGCCATCCTTGGCCAGATTGGCGACTGGTGCCCCCAGATGCTGGCTGAGGAATGGTACAAAATTCGCAGCACGGCTGAAGGAGGTTCCCAGCAGCGCCACCGTTGGCAAACCTGCGTCACCAAACAAGTCATCGCTGGCAACCGCTACCGGCGCAACCTTGCTGACCTGGGTCACTTCAGTTGCAGGCCGCATCCAGGCTGGCAGTCCCTCCAGATTGGAAACGCGCATCAGATCACCAGATCGTTCAGTCGTATTGGTTTGTATGGCCTTGGGGTCAGGCGGCGTGGCTGGCTTGTCAACCAGCTTCATCGCTTGTAAGCGCTCTGCCAGGGTCTTTGCAGCCAGATCAGCACCACGCTCATTCCAGTGAGAATCACTGCGATAATAGCGCTCTCCCGTCATGGCAGCCAGCGCTGGTGTGAAGTTGAGCACTTCAACCCTGTTATTGACCAGCGTGGCAACCCAGTCATTCACGCGATTGGCAAAAGCCGCAGGACGATGCAGGCCACATAAATGGCTTTCTTCTATGCGGGTTTTATCCGGCACGACGGCGACCACCAGCTTGATGCCGCTCTTTTGCAAGTCACTCGCAGTCTGGCTGATAATTTTTGCCCTGGCGGCGGCATTGTCTGCTGCGTTGGCATGTGGCGTGAGTTCATCTGACAAAAATAGCCAGCCCGGGCAGCCCTGGCGCACTGATGCACCGGTATCGCCTGCTATCACCCAGGTAACGCCACGTTCAATTTTTGCAAATGATTTGCTTAACAGGAAGTGGTCATTCAGTTGCGCGGAGAATTGCCGTGTCGCCTCGCCTTCCAGCAAACGCCGGGGATCAGCAATGCCTTCCCATTTTTCAACAGGCACATCGCGCAAAGATGATTGCGTTACGGCGAAACCACCCAGCATGATAAGGCTAAAGGCCGCTACCGGAATAAAGCGTGTCCAGCCAGCTTTTTGGGGATCAAAGGTAAAACACTCACTCATGATGATCTCCTAAAACTGGAAGTACAAAAAGGGAATCGCTTTTTGCCCGGCCAGAACCACGACAGCATAAGCAAAAGTCAGTACTGGCCAGGTCATGCTCCAGCCTGCAAAGCCGAGACCACCCTGCTTGCCAATTTTGGTGGCAGGATAAATGACACAAATCAGGCCAAGCACAAAGGTCAGGATAATGCTGGGGCGCAGCGCCTGTGCAATCGCATCGCCCATGGCGACGCCGTGCATGCCAAACTGGCCTGCCCATATATCAGTGGCGGTGGAAAAACTCTCGGCACGGAAAACTGTCCACGCCAGCATGACAACAAGCAAGGTCAAAGTGCGTGACAAATAATTGGGCATGGATAAACCACGCTGCGTAAATGCACGGTCACAGCAAAGGGCCGTGCCCTGAATAATGCCCCAGATCAGGTAATTCCAGTTCTCGCCACCATGCCACAGGCCACCTATGGCCATGGTCAACAGAAGATTGATATAGGTGCGGGCAGGGCCACCACGGTTACCACCCAGGCTGATATACAAGTAGTCGCGCAACCATGAAGACAGCGTCATATGCCAACGCCGCCAGAAATCCTGTATTGATACGGCCAGATAGGGATTATTGAAATTCTCCTGGAAATCAAAGCCCAGCATCATGCCCAGACCTATGGCCATGGCGCTATAACCGGCAAAGTCAAAATACAATTGCAGTGTATAAGCAGCGCAAGCAGTCCAGGCATCGATCAAACTGGGATTGTGCAAGCCAAATCCCAGAGTGACGATGGGAGATAAGGTGTCGGCAATCAAGACCTTCATCGAAAAACCAACCATAAAGCGACGCACGCCAGCGGCAAATTTATCGATGGAAAAAACCCGCTCGCGCAATTCAGTATCGATAACCTTGTAGCGCACAATCGGGCCAGCGATCAAATGCGGGAACATGGCCATATAGGCGCTGAAAGAAATAATGCTGTACTGCGCATCCACAGTTTTTCGACGCACATCAACGATATAAGAAATCGCATGCAAGACCGTGAAAGACAAGCCTATAGGCAACATCAGGTTTTCCCACGGTATGGTGGGCATGTCACGCCCTGTCAAGATGGTATTGAGTGAATACACCAGCATATTGGTGTACTTATACCAGACCAGGGAAGACAGATTAAGAACAATGGCAATGACCATCAAACGGGTTTTGCGCTGCTCGCTCTGGCTCTTGTCTATCAGTATTGCAGCACCCCATCCCAGGACGGTCAGGGCGATGATCAGCAGCAAAAACTTTGGGGTCCACCATGCATAAAACAGCCAGCTACCGACCAGCAGGATGTGATTACGAAAGCGCTGGGGCGTGACGAGATAAATTGCAAAAAATAAGGGGAGAAAGAGTGTAAGAAACTCCAGGGACGCAAATACCATAGCCAGAACCCGTATTCAGATCAGGATGTACTGTCGCGTACAAAGAAAGTCTGGCGCGCTTTTTTGCCAGGCATGAGCACCACGCTATAACGTTCGCCTGGTTGTAATTGTCCCAGGTCGACTACTTTGCCTGCATCTTTGGCATCACACATTACCTGAGTTTTCAGGCCGATGGGGTTAACCAGACGACGCTGCAGACTGGCTGGTTTAACAGCTTCCACTATGGCTGTGTTTTTTTTGGCCACATTCAAGCCAGCAGCATTGCATGACTTATCCAGATTCAGCAAGGCGACAGAAGCCTTACTGGCATTGAAATCGGTAGGCGTATCCTTGACGACCACGGTATCTATCCCTGCGCCATTGCTGACGATGGCAATGGTCACGAACTCGCCCGGCTTGGCGACTACTTCCACTGCTGACTTGGCATTGCCTACCTGTACATTGGCTGCTAGCTTGGCACCAGCTTTGACAGGATAAAAGCGGGAAACCCTGCCGTCACCCTGAGCAGCCAAAGCTACTTTGGCTGCTCCGTTGACGACATTGGCTTTATCTTCACTTGCATTGAGGAACCTGACAAAGGATGAATCCTGAGCAGGCCCGGTTTCATACAAGGGATTGTCGGCGTGTGCAGCCAGAGTCAAGGCTGAAGTCAAGCAAGCAAAGATAAGCTTTTTCATGGGTAATCAGTGTCCGTAATTATTTTTTGATGGTCTGCAAGACTGCCGGCGAAGAAATCGCATTGCCAATTGCTGCGCCCCAGGCTTTGTAACCCGCCAAATCAAAATGCTGACCATCAGAAGACGCCCATTCACCCGGTTTGGACAAAGTCAGCGAATCTATGTAAGTACAGGGAGCGACGATCTCGGACAAATAACCCGACATTTCTTTAGCGCGGGCAAATGTCTTATTGAACTTACCACCTTCAGTACCCCATGCAGGGCCAACCCAAACGCAACCTACCGCATTGTTTTTGACACCTTTGGTGAGGCGGGACACTTGTTGCCAGATCCAGGTCTTCGGCAATTCAGGCGCAGCGTAAGAAGCCATAGTGTCGCCATTGACGACAACCACCAGATTTGGCTTGTAGGTTTTGATGAGTTCATTGAATGGACGTGTCATCGCATCCTGACCTGTTTTGACTTCTACCGGGCCATCCTTGATACGCGCAGCACCGCCGCAAGGCGACTGACTCTTCACCATCCAGTCACCAGCTGCAACACCGCAAGCACCGAAGGAATACACCACGGCACCCTTGCTCATCAAATCGTCATGCAGAGTGGTGATCAGGTAATCTGGAGTCGACATATGGCTATCGCCAATAATCAGGACGGTCAGTCCGGCTAACAGTGCGCTCATGGTATGTTTACTTTTAAATATTCATTTAAAAAATATTCGTCGTTTTTGCGCGCCTGGCTGTTTGACAAGCATGCTGGACGAACTCTGGAAACTAAATCTTGCATTTATTTACACTTCATTGCATTTGCTTACAATTCACTTGGACCTTGTCCCAAGTTCAAGACTAAGGACAGACATTTATGCAAATACAGCAATAAAATCTAGTTTAAACAAACCAGTTTGAAATTCCAGCTAGTTGACGAAAGTTCACAAATACATTTCTTTAAGCAATAAATTTAAGCAGGGAAACTGCAAGCGATTTTTACATGTAAATTGAACTCATTTGGCGCGGGGCGTGCACCGGGACATGTAAATAGTGCTAAGCTTCAACAAGCTGAAGATTAAGCGGCTGAACAGCTTATTTTTCAGGCAAGCTCCAAGTAATATGGATCAAATTTGCCTGTTCCCGGAATTTAATATGGGCAGCCCTGATTAATCCCTTATAATTAAGCAGTTATGACAAGCGGCGGCATGAAAATGCTGCCCGTTTTATTTATGGCTATCAAACATTTCCTGCAGTTCTCCGATTTCACCTTGTCCGAGTTTGAATACGTGATGCAGCGCGCCCGCATCATCAAGCAACGTTTCAAGGCTTATCAAACTTATCACCCATTGCTGGATAGAACCCTGGTGATGGTGTTCGAAAAAAATTCCACCCGTACCCGCCTGTCATTTGAAGCAGGCATGCATCAACTGGGCGGCGCAGCCATCTACCTCAATACCCGCGACAGCCAGTTGGGCCGAGGTGAGCCGGTAGAAGACGCAGGCCAGGTCATGTCACGCATGTGCGACATCATCATGATCCGCACCTTTGAGCAGGAAATGATAGAACGCTTTGCTGCAAATTCACGTGTGCCAGTCATCAATGGCTTGACGAATCAACATCATCCCTGCCAGGTATTGGCAGATGTATTTACTTATATTGAACACCGCGGCTCCATCACCGGTAAAAAGGTGGCATGGATAGGTGACGCCAATAACATGCTGTACTCATGGCTGCAAGCAGCACAGGTATTCAACTTCCATCTGCATATCTCCACGCCGAAAGGCTATGACATGGACTTGAAGCAGGTGACGGCAGACCCATCGCAATACACGGTATTTGACAGCCCGTCCGACGCTTGCGCCGGAGTCGATCTGGTGAATACCGATGTCTGGACCAGCATGGGCTATGAAGATGAAAACCAGGCCCGCCTGAAAGCCTTTGACGGCTGGATAGTCGATGAAGCCAAGATGGCCCGCGCCCATCCTGACGCCCTTTTCATGCATTGCCTGCCCGCCCACCGTGGAGAAGAAGTGTCTGCCGGCGTGATAGATGGCCCGCAATCAGTCGTCTGGGATGAAGCAGAAAACCGCCTGCACGTGCAAAAAGCCTTGCTGGAATATTTGGTTGTAGGCGAGATTCGCTAGTCTTGTTTCAAACGCCGTAATTTTTGGAAAAGACCTCTCAACACAGAGGCACAGAGAAAAAACAAGAGAAAATCTTGTGACTTGAGATTTAATCTACGTCAATAAAGACTGTCTTGGTTCAATATCTCTGTAATCGTTTTGTATTGGAAGGGGCAAGATCAAATTAAGGGTGGTCATAGTCGCTAAGTCGCAGACAAATAAGTGATGTTTTTCCTCATTCTTTTCTCTGTGTCTCTGTGCCTCTGTGGTGATCTTTTCGGTCTTAAGCCTTAAGTTTTAATTTTTCGAAAGCACATCATGAGCGATACTAAAAAAGTCGTCCTCGCCTATTCTGGCGGTCTGGATACCTCTGTCATTTTAAAATGGCTGCAAGATAATTATCAGTGCGAAATCGTCACTTTCACTGCCGATCTGGGCCAGGGTGAAGAGCTGGAACCAGCGCGTGCCAAAGCCATCAAGTTTGGTATCAAGCCTGAAAATATTTATATCGATGATGTACGTGAAGAATTTGTGCGCGATTTCGTCTTCCCTATGTTCCGCGCCAATACCGTGTATGAGGGTGAATACCTGCTGGGTACCTCCATCGCTCGTCCATTGATCGCCAAACGCCTCATCGAAATCGCCAAGGAAACTGGTGCAGACACCATTTCCCACGGTGCGACCGGCAAAGGTAATGACCAAGTGCGTTTCGAGCTGGGTGCCTATGCACTGATGCCAGGTATCAAGATCATCGCTCCATGGCGCGAATGGGATTTGCTGTCCCGCGAAAAACTGATGAAATATGCTGAAGATGCAGGCATAGAAATCGACCAGAAGCACAAGAACGGTGGCGCGCCCTACTCCATGGACGCCAACCTGCTGCACATCAGCTTTGAAGGCCGTCACCTGGAAAACCCAAGTGCCGAAGCCGAAGAATCCATGTGGCGCTGGACTGTCAGCCCAGAAGCAGCACCAGACCAGCCAGAATATCTGGATGTAGAATTTGAACGCGGTGACATCGTCGCCCTGAATGGCGTGCGCATGTCGCCAGCAACCGTGCTGACAGAACTGAACCGCCTGGGTGGCAAGCACGGCATAGGCCGTCTGGACCTGGTAGAAAACCGTTATGTCGGTATGAAATCCCGCGGCTGCTATGAAACACCCGGCGGCACCATCATGCTGCGCGCCCACCGTGCAATTGAATCCATCACCCTGGACCGTGAAGTCGCCCATCTGAAAGATGATCTGATGCCACGTTACGCCAGCCTGATTTATAACGGCTACTGGTGGGCACCAGAGCGCGTCGCGCTGCAAACCCTGATTGATCATACCCAACACACAGTCAATGGCTGGGTACGCCTGAAACTGTACAAAGGCAATGTCATCACGGTATCGCGCGATTCGAAAACCGATTCGCTGTTCGACATGAACATCGCTACCTTTGATGAAGATGGCGGCGCCTACAACCAGGCAGACGCTGGCGGCTTCATCAAACTGAATGCATTGCGCATGCGTATTGCTGCCAATGCCCGCGCAAAACGCGGTCAGTAACGCAGTCAATAACTATCTGAACACTTAACCTATTCCCGACCCGCCCATTCATTTGCGCGGGTCTTTTTTTTCGGAGTTGCCCTGCATGTCTACCCAATTTGATCAAGTCAGCGTCGTCAAGAAAGCCAATCTGTTTTTTGATGGCAAATGCGTTTCCCACACTGTATTGTTTGCCGATGGCAGCAAAAAAACCGTGGGCATCATCTTCCCTTCCAGCCTGGTTTTTAACACTGGTGTCGCAGAAATCATGGAATTGAACGCAGGCAAATGCCGCGTGCGCATCAATGACGAAGCTGAATGGTCCACCTATGAAGGTGGTCAGCAATTTAATGTACCAGCAAATGCAAAATTCGAGATTGAAACTCTGGAGACACTTGATTACGTCTGCCATTTTGCCTGATTCGCCATGAATCCCTGATGGGCCAGCAGAATGAAACATGGCCCATCATTGCTATATAACTCGAAACGCAGACTAATCCCGATCATCTGTCTGCTCATGCAACTGAAAACATTGCCAGGCAAGTTCACGCAGACGCTGGCGCAATGCTGGTGGCGCAATCACTTCCAGTTCTGGCCCTATCCCCAATAACATTTGCGCAGCATGCTCTATGGTTTCTATGGGCAGCGTGATGGTTTGCCAAGTTTGATCAGGTACTCTTTCTGTAGCTGCAACATCCCTTTGAGCCTCCACAGCCTGCGCTGCAAAGGTACCCAGTTTGCGTATCCTGTCCAGGCCTGTGGCTGATACTCGCAGTTGTGCCGTGTTTGATCTCAGTTCTTTTTCAAACCTCGCTGTTGCTTCATTCCAGAAGCCGGGCAAATCAAAATCATCAGGCCTTTCAAAATGCTCTTCCAGCACCTGCATGTCAGTGATGTGCACGACCTTGAAGATGCGTATTCTTTTGGGGCTGCTGGCACGGCTCTGGCTATTTGCCACCAGATACCATGCGCCCGCCTTGAGGACCAGGCCCAGAGGTTCCATTTGCCATTGCCGCAAGCCAGACCAGCTTTCATAACTGGTCTTCAATTTCTGCTGCGCCAGTACGGCGCGGGCAATGCGCGGCAACTCCATGGTACTTTGCTCATTGCGATACCAGTCGTTGGTATCCAGATGAAAGCAGTCCGCAATACGGCGTGAGCCTTCGCGCAAGCTGGGCGGCAATGATGCCATGAGCTTGCGGCTTGCCCTTGTTGCGGCATTGCCCAGCCCCAATGCAATGGCTGGCCCTGGCAGACCTATCATGAACAGGGCTTCGGCCTCGTCATTTTCCAGGCCGGTAAACTGGCTGCGGTAACCTGCCATCAGTTGGAAGCCGCCATGCGGCCCGCGGTCACTTTGGACCGGGATGCCAGCGGCGCTCAACTCATCAATGTCACGGTAAATTGTGCGTACTGAGACTTCAAATTCAGCGGCCAGTGTCTCGGCACCGATCCTACCGCGCAATTGCAGCAAGATCAGGATGGAAAGCAAACGACTGGCACGCATAAATGACAACTCCTGAATAATTCCTGACATTCTTTGTCAAGAATTGCAGCCTATCATGGCTACGCTTGTCACAACAAATTCAATCAAGGAGATACGCCATGAGCACAACAAACCACGATTCACAAAGAAGGGTCTTGCTGCAAACCGCGGCGGGGATAGCCGTCAGCCAATTAGCCGCCAATAAAGCAGCAGCCACAGCGAGCACAAAACCGATGAACAAGAAAGAGCACAACGGCAAACCTGGTGAATTCGATTTTCTCAGCGGTTCGTGGAAAATCAGTCACAGGCGTTTGAAAAACCGCGTCACCAAAGAATGGGATGTGTTTGAGGGTGAAGCCACTTGCTGGAGCATACTTGGCGGTGTCGTCAGCGTTGAAGAGTTGCGCATACCCGCACGCAACTTCAGCGGTATGGGCTTGCGCATGCTCGATGTGGAAAACAAGCAATGGTCAGACTTTTGGGTAAATGGCCGTGCTGGCGTGCTCACCCCGCCTGGTGTCATCGGTGGTTTTGAGAATGGTGTCGGCTTATTTGTTTCCGATGAAGAGGAGGAAGGCAAACCCATCAAGGTGCGCGGCATCTGGGACAATATCTCAGCCGCGACATGCCGCTGGCAACAGGCGGCTTCCCGCGATGATGGAAAAACCTGGGAAGACAACTGGATCATGGACTGGGTGCGGGTAAGCTGAGTTTTACGCTTACTCTCACTTCGGCCATCTGGCCTGCAAACTCTTGCAGGCCAGATGGCCAGTTATCAGTGCAGTTTATCCAGGGCAGTATCCAGTACTTCAGTCTTGAAACCACGGATTTGTCGATTGCCCACCAGGATCAAGGGGACGATATCGCCCTTTAATTGTATAAAGTCTTGTTTTGCCTTGGGAGAGTCGTTGATATCCATCTTTACAAAGGCGATATTCCTGGCCTTCAGATGCTCTTGCGCTTTCGCACAAAAAGGACAGGTAGCCGTTGCATACACCACGACCTGGGTTTTCGCATCAGGGAAATAAGCGCTGTAATCCCCTTCCACATAGGCCGGGGTCAGCCAGCGCGGGACGTTAGCAGCAGCCAGCCCTACCCCCAAACCTGCCACAAGTATCAAGGCGTAAGCAGCAAATGACTTCAATTTTTGTTTCAGCATTCTCTTCCCGACCCCTCTTGATAGCTCAAAACCATTTTATAAAGTGGCGCAAAGCAGGACAACTCCGCGGCAATTGAACTTGAACGATATTCTTCAAAAGCAAATGTTGTCAATATAAATATTTAATAAGTATATTCAATAAATAAATATTGACTTGGAAATATCGTTAAAATAAGATCAACAAGTTGAGATCACTCTCAATACCAAGCGTTTGACTTTCATACATCCACAGGAGTCTGTAATGAACAAAATGAAAAAAGCGTTGTTTGTATTTTTTGTTGGCGTTGGCGTTTCTTTCGGCATCGCCGGAAGTGCCTCTGCATTAGTACCATGCGAAGCATGCTATGCCTGGCTTGAAGAATGCCAGAATGGCGACCAGACAGCCTGCAATAATTATTACAAACCTATCCACCGCTGCTCAGGTTGTTAGTTCGAACGTGAGACGAGCGGCCAGGGGCATGGCAAGACAGACACGCGCCGCTCTTTCACCTGTCATGAAGCCATATTTCAGCCAAGGCAATCTTTTGTAGATTACCCCTCCTGTTGAAACACATCTCAATACTTCTGCTGTAGAAAACGAAGCAACTCTGGTGAGTTTTCAAGTTCGTACTTGATGAGCAAATCCCTGTAGCGACCAGATGAAACGAAGTGCCTGAATTCTTGATCAAAACGATCACGTAGCAAACCCAGTTTTTTCGATTTGGCAAATGCCAAGTGACTTGGAACGACATCAATGGCAATGGGTAATTGCAGGATTTTTTCTGCTATTTCTTTATTCCTTGGCAGTTTCAGCAAATAGGATGCGGAGTAATAATTACTGGGAAATAAATCTATTCTTCCTATCAGTAATTTTTTCATGCTTTGTTCCAGCTCGTAAGCTTCATCCAAGCGCAACTTGTGCCGCACTTCTTCAAATCTGGGTCCGTAGTTGATTTTGCGCACAGTGCCGATGCGCATGCCTTCCAGACTGGAAAAATCACCATTGAATACGACGCCAGCATCTTTTCTGGTATAGAAGTACACCACTTGTGGAACGATGGATTCACGACTGAAGTCAAGGAATTGCTCACGTTCCCGCGACTGAAAAATGGTAAAGATACAGTCTCGTTCTCCCGTCCGGACCATTTCCAGGGAGCGTGCCCATGGGTAAATTTCCACTTGCAAGCTGTGACCCAGGTTCTTGAAAACAGTACTGACGATATCCACAGCAAAACCTTTGACACGCTTATCGACATCTTTGTAGATCAGGGGCGGGTAATCAAGCGAGACGCAACGATAAGTATCTGCATGGGCAGACAGGGGCAGCAAAATACC
The DNA here is from genome assembly GCF_030683615.1 of Undibacterium sp. NCBI lineage: Bacteria > Pseudomonadati > Pseudomonadota > Betaproteobacteria > Burkholderiales > Oxalobacteraceae > Undibacterium > Undibacterium sp. Next base: position 67,536 of record NZ_JAUXQE010000006.1, on the reverse strand, counting down.
CAGCAGCAAGGTCAGCAAAAATTTTTGCGTCACGCCCACCCCCATCTGTCATTTACTGCGCCACACAATACTCTTGCGAATGCAAATCATAGTACCGCAGGCGCTGCACAAAGGGTAGCACTCCCATCAGCGACTACCAGCAAAAGCAAGGGAGTGTCATCAGTTTTACTTTGTGCTTACTTCGTCAAAGAACCACCTGAATTCTACAAATGCAAGCCGAAACGGCCCAACCCAAGGATTCCGATGAGACCAATGGCAATGAGATATAGTGCAACGATAAAGCTGACGAGTTTTGGTTTGATCAGTATGCAAATTCCAGCGACGAGGGCAAGGACGGGCATCAGGGACAGGTGTATATTCATAAATCGCTATTCTAAGATTGGCTAAATTGACGATACATGACGGTCTTGATCGTCATGTATGTCGTATAGTTCCACATAGTCGCCCGTAGTTCAAGCCTCAAATATTTTGTTTTTCGTCCTCATTTTATCCAGATCGTCAGAAAAAATTGGAGCGTTTATTTGCTCAGCACATCTTCCACTATTTTCTGTATCTCACCTGTTTTTTTCATATCTATCAGAATTTGATTCAGTACACGTATAAAATCAGCCTTATAGGGATAACGTCCATTGTCACGATTGGTGTATCCCATATATGCCTGCTCCTGATTGATGACAGCTGCTTCAACGATGGACTGCCTGGAGTCAGCATACACACCGTCTGCCTTGATGCGCTCTATCTCCCACAAGATGGAAAGGCGGTCATTGACATAGCAGTCTATGCGCCCCAACAAAAGCTTGAGTATGTTTGAACGATTGCTGGGTGCCTGGTCTTCATATATCTTGCCATCCTTGACGGCTTTTTTATACTTGTCGCCACCTATGTTAAATCCTGCATTGACACCCACTTTCAATCCATGGAAATCGTCTGGCCATACTGCCGGGTGCTTTCTGCCGTTCATTGAGTTTTCACTGCAAAACGCCACAACCTGCTCAACCAGTACTGGCTCGGAAATAGTAAGGTAAGGACGCTCCAGAGGTCGATTATAGGGAGGAAAAAGAGCCAGCCCCTGGCCGGTCTCCATGAGCATCAGCCCACGCTTCCAGGACACAGGTTTAATGTGCACCTTGTAAGCTTGCATACGCTCAAAAGCCTTACTAAAGATTGCTGGATAAATGCCTCTAGCCTCACCATTCTCCTTATATGAATATGGAGGATAGGATTCATCAGCATAAATGCTGACCTCAATGATCTCCGCCGCTGATGCTGGGAAACCCAAAGCTAACAGCAATAACAATAAGGCTTTCATGATCTTGTTCTTCATCTTGAATGGAAACCTGTTTTGCGGTTTTTCTCTACTTAGTCTAGGCAGCAAGAACTGCACATTCAAGACAAAGATCGCACAACACCAATAAAAAGCATCTTGTTATACATCACTCACGCTATTTTCTGTTATCTTATTGACTTGCTATTTCATCTAGAATTTTCACCGGAAAACCTATGACGACCAATACGAACGTGCAAGGAATCGACGTATCCCATTATCAGGGAAGCGTGAACTGGGCCGCGGTGAAGAATGCTGGCATAGGCTTTGCCTTTGCCAAAGCCACTGACGGCAACACCTATGCCGACCCGCAGTTCCAGACCAATTGGGCAGACATGAAGGCGGCTGGTCTGCTGCGTGGCGCTTATCACTTCTATGAAAGCAACGACGACCCGGTATCACAAGCAAACAATTTCATCAAGGCAGTAGGCAGTCTGGCTGTAGGCGACTTGCCTCCAGTGATTGATATTGAAGCTTACAAGGGTGACTTTGGCGGCGTGCCGCTGGCAGCGAATGTGCAGACCTGGCTCAATATCGTGGAACAAGCATTGGGACGCACTCCCATGATTTATACCGGTCCTTCTTTCTGGAATCAGTATATGAACAGTTCTTTCTCCAGATATGCCTTGTGGGTTGCACAATATGGCGTTGCACAGCCGAAACTGCCAAATGGATGGAACAAATGGACTTTCTGGCAAAATTCTGAATCAGGTACTGTTGCTGGCGTGAGCGGCAGTGTCGATACTGATATCTTCGCGGGTTCCATGGCGGATTTGCTGGCCCTGGCTGCTCACAAGTAAAGCATTAAGCGAAGAAGGCGGCAGGATAGACACATCCAACTAGCATGCTCCTCGCCTTGCTCAAGAAAATTCCTGCATCTTGTAGACATTTTTCATGCCTTCTATAGCCTCCATGATTTTTTGACGCAGCTCTGGAGGCTCCAGCACTTCTGCGTCATTACCGAAGCGCAAAATTTCGGCGCAAGCCACCGTCAGGGACCCGACTGGCATGGTAACTACAGTCCAGCCATCAGCATCAGGCTCGCTTGACAACTGCATTTCAGAAAATACGTAGGGAGATAAATAAGTTTCCCGCCATTTCACACCTCTTGGTGAAAGGCGCACTGTTGCTGTATTTGTGTGCATGTCCTGCTCCAGCCTTGCTGTTGATTTATGCCAGTAGGCTGCCAGGTCAAATGGGCCTGGTCTCTGAAAATGCTGATCAAGTACAGAGATTTCTTGTATCCGCGAAATTCTGTAGGTGCGTGGTATCTCATCCACCTGCCCCACCAGATACCAGGAACCGCCTTTCATGACCATGCCCAAAGGCTCAAGTATGCGTTCCTTGGTACCTTTCCAGCTCTGGTAACGTATCTGTATTCGTTTTTGCTCCCAGACGGCATCCGCCACCATTGGCAAATACTGTGGCTGTTCTGCCCGCGCATACCAGCTAGGCGCATCAAGGTGAAAGCGGGAACGCATTTCCAGCGCCCCTTCACGCAAGGTGGCGGGCATGGCTGACAACAATTTGTTTTGCGCTGCCATCATGACTGAACCCAGCCCCATGTCGGTTGCCGCACCGGCCAGCCCGCTCATGAGCAAGGCCTCCGCCTCCTTGGCCGACAAGCCATTCAATTGGGTGCGGTAACCATCCAGCAAGCGATAACCTCCGCCTGAACCACGTTCGCTATAAATGGGGATTCCCGCCTCACTCATGGCGTCGATATCACGATAGATAGTGCGCAAATTGACCGCACACTGTTCAGCCAGCTCGGGCGCAGTAGCAAAACCACGCGCTTGCAGGATAGTCAGGATGGAGATAAGTCGGCTGGCGCGCATGGTTGGAATAAACCTTTTTGCATTAGTTTTTAAATATGAATGAATATTAAACCAACCTGACAAAAGATGTCAGGTATGAAGGCATATTCTTATATCAACGGGCTGGCAATTCTGCCACCTCGATTAAAAAGAAAGGTCTTATCATGAGCAATGCAAACAACATCACCCTGTTCTACGCCCCACAAACACGCGCTACCGGCGCTTTGATTTTGCTGGAAGAATTAGGGGCGCCCTATCAATTGCATGTCTTGAACATGAAAGCCGGAGAGCAAAGACAAAGCGCCTACCTTGCCATCAATCCCATGGGCAAAGTGCCTGCATTACAGCATCGTGGTGAGCTCATTACCGAACAAGTTGCAGTGTACTTATATCTGGCAGACCTGTTCCCGCAGGCAGGCCTGACGCCCGCACTGGATAGCCAATTGCGCGGCCCTTATCTGCGCTGGATGGCATACTATGCGGCATGCTATGAGCCTGCGCTGGTAGACAAGTTTGCACAACATCCGCCAGCAGCGCCTTCGATGTGCCCTTACAGTGATTTTGACACCATGCTGGGTATCATCAAGGCGCAACTGGAAAAAGGGCCATATTTACTGGGTGAGCATTTCACTGCAGCCGATGTGCTCTGGGGCAATGCCTTGCGCTGGGGTACCATGTTCAAGCTGGTGCCTGAATCACCTGTCGTAATGAATTACATTGAACGTGTCTGCAGCCGTCCGGCTTTTGTCAAAGCCGATGCCATTGATGCTGCGTGGGCGGCAGAACATGAGCGCATCGTCAGTGAATCCAAGCCTGAAGACAAGGCTGCCTGATTAGGCCGCCCTGATTGAGTCGGCCTTAATACGCCAACAAAACAGTACCTATGGCCCGGATGCCCATCCGGGCCATCTCCGGGCCAAATCATGTATGGGTAGTGCATCCCAGAATTTTTACTTCTTCGCTTTCAGATTTTCCCTCCTGAAACATGCCTTGCAAGTCCACAAAAAAATATTGCAACAATACAAATTCCCAAGTTTATACATGGCACAATTGCCAGTTTAAGTCTTTACCTGCACGCTTACAGAAAATTACCAATTAGACAGCCGCAAACGATTGTCTTGCAGGCTTGCTTTGGATAGTATCCGTGCAATAAAAAAGCCAGACCCCTGAGGGAGAATTCATGCGTCGTATTTGGATCGTCACCGGCACTGTTATTACAGTTGCCGCCGCTGCTGTTGCCTACCAGTTGAGCAAACACTGGAAGGATTATCACTATGTTGGCACCCGCCTAATGGTGGATATCTCACAACCGGATGCCTTGATACGCACCACCAGCTTATCCAGACTGCCACGTGATTTGCTACAAGTGCCTATCGCAAAAGATGTATTGACTGAAGACCTGGCCTTTTACTACGAGCAAAATGAAGACCGTCTGGGTTTGAACGGTGCAGTCAAACGTATTGCCTACGAGCATGATCTGGATTGGCAAGACAAGCTGTATGCCAGCATTTTCAATGAACCTGCAGAAGTAGCCTTCTGGCGCGATGGCAAAGGTGCCTTGCGTCACTATGCTGTTGTCATGCGCATGGGCCTGTTCAATAAAGCCCTGCAGGAAGCCGCCAAGGTCGCTATGAAAGATGGCCAGTTGAAACTGGCAGGCGACATCAGCACCAGTAATGGCAAAGCCCAGATCATGGCTATGGAAGTGAATCCACGCCGCACCTTGTTGCTGATCAGCCAGGGAGATCGTGTGGTGGTGCTGTCTGACCCGGGTCTTTTGTTCGACGACAGCAATGGCATCGTGTCGGAAGCGCGTGCGGCTGTTGCCAAGTGGCTGGAACATGATGGTGCACTGTCGCTGCAATTTGATCTCAACAATATCGCCCCTGCACCAGCTCAGGCTGCCGGCACGGCAAAACATACTATGGCGATCGGTGCACCGACCATGGCCCTGGGTTACGGCGCTTTTGTATCCGGCTTCAAAGGTATGCGCTTTGACTTTGGTGGCAACTGGTCAACCTCGGTCTGGCTGGATTCCAAGAAAATTTCTTCTGCACAGTTGCTTGATCCAGCCTTGTGGACTGCTGCACCGGCAAACCCCAGCGCATGTATCACGGTGCCAATTGACTGGAACATGGTCAATACCGTGTTGAAAGAAGCCGATGCCAAGCCAAAGTTGCCAGATCAGGCACTGGCACCGCTGTCTGGCCCCGGCCTGGCCTGCTGGTATCGCGAATCAAATTTGTATTCCCCTGTATTTATCACCAAGTTGCCGCTGGCCACACCCAACCGCGAGGCCACTCTGCAAGCCATGGCGACCTGGGCCATAGCAAGCGGTGAACAAGCAGCACCAGGTAAAGGTACCACCAAGGCCAAGTCTGACCAGAAATTGTGGCGCAATACCAAAAGCATGGCTACGTTGGCAGCCAGTGGCGACTTTGTCGTATTTTCTCCAGATGGCAGCCTGGTTGAAAAAGTGGTGGATACCATCGCCCGCAGCAACCCCAGCGTTGCTGACCAGAGTTCTGGCGCGCAAAATACCCTGGGCTTGATTACTCCACGCCCTCTCTCAGAAATGGCACAGCGCGAAATTTATGCTGCCCTGGCAAAACCTGAAGATGCCAATCTCCTGGAAGCGGCAAAAACCCATCTGCCAGCGCGTATGAAAGCCCTGGCGACTTACCCGCCAATCCGCCTGGAATTGAGCAAGACCCAGGCCAGTGGCAAAGCCTGGCAACAAGTTGAATGGGTCAGCAAGGAGAAATCCAATTGAAACGCCGGCACGTACTAAGCGGCATGCTTGCCTCCAGCGCCATGCTCGGCTGGCACAGGCTGGCGCTGGCTAACAAAGTCACGTCACCAACGGTGCCGTTGCCCGCTGCAAATTCTGGCAAAGTTGGGGCAACTTCCTCACCAGCCGTCGCTGCACCTACATTGACGCCAGCCCAGTCGCGCAGTTGCCGCGCCTGGATGACACGCATCATTGCCGCCCAGTTGACTGCCGGACCGACACCACGCTGGCAACAGCGTGATTGCGTCGGCCTGGTGCGTTTTGCGGTGGCCGAGTCCCTGCGAGAGCATGATGAAAAATGGAAGCGGGCAAATGGCATGCTGGGCACTGCCCTGCCGCCAGAGATAGCCCTTGATCAAAATACGCAATCAGTGCGCCATCAATGGCGGCTGGCTGACGGTACGGTCTCGGCCTATGTCAGCGCTATAGAAATGGTGCAAGAGAATGCACGGTTTCGCGGCAAGGACTGCAACCTGGCAGCACCTGGCGATTTGCTATTCTATGACCAGGGCGATGCCCAGCATCTGATGGTGTGGATGAATTCTTACATTGCCTATCACACCGGTACAGTCACACCAACTGACAATGGTTTGCGCGCTGTCAAGCTGCGCGACTTGCAAGCCTGGCGCGATACGCGCTGGCACCCTACTCAAGATAATCCCAATTTTGCTGGCGTTTATCGCCTCAATTTCTTGTCCGCCTGAAAGCGCCCAATGAAAGCCAAACTCAAACAATCCCGTTATTTCACTTTACTGACTGCGCTATGCGCGATGTTGCTATTCATGCCTGCGCTGGCACAGGATGGCGGCTCGTCCTTCTTCCTGCTCAGTGACGCAGCCTATGGCTCTGGCGATAATGCCATGGTGCGACTGGAAGCACAGGACATGGGGCAGATTTCTGAACTCGGTGGCGTTGACGTGTATGTCTATAAAGTCAAAGACCCGTTGGAATTCTTGAAGGCGCAAAAGAATTTGCACCGCATAGATGCCAAAGGCAATTACAAGGGTAAAGGCATATCTGATGCGCTGGCGCGTACCTGGGATAACTGGTGGGATGCTTCACGCCGTATGTGGCGCAAGCTGTTTTCATCCGACGCCAGAAACGCAGTGACTTCGCAAGTACCCGAAGTACGCCTGCACCCACTGGTCAAAGCACCGACACCACAGCAAATGAACCCGCTGTACCAGCCGCTGAAGGCACATACCCTGGTCGACAGCTTCCGCTACCCTGTGCATATCGCCCAGCCCATACAACCTCCCAAAGGCGTCAAGCTGGATGGCAGCAGCAGTGAATTCATCACATCGCCAAAAGGTAATGTCCTTATACCACTGGGTAAAAAAGAACCCGGCCTGTACCTGGTTGAAGCCATGGTTGGCAGCTATCGCGCTGTGACTTTGGTGTTTGTCTCTGACTCTATTGCTGTCACCAAGGTATCGAGCAAACAAATGCTGGTCTGGGTGGCTGACCGCCGTACCAGCCAGGCTGTAGCAGATGCCAAGACAGTGTGGACAGATGGCGCAGGCATCCTGAGTACAGGTGCGTCAGATGCCAGCGGTATCGTCAATTTTGAACGTGATGCACCTGAAAAGACTTATGTCTATGGTGAAGACAGCAAAGGCGGCGTCTTTGTCGCTGAAAATTATTATTACGATAGTGAAATCTATAACACCAAGCTGTATGCAGTGACTGACCGTCCCTTGTACCGCCCTGGTGAAACCGTGTACGTGAAATTCCTCGGCCGTACTTTTGCGTCCGCCCGTGAATCCGTCGCCATCACCGCAGGTGAATTGAAGTTGCAGGTATTTGATGCAAATGGTTTCCCGGTTGCCGCGCAGACCCTGCAAATGACACCGCAGACAGGTGGGGATACGGTATTCCAGTTGCCTGACAATGCCGTCGCAGGTGGTTATGAATTGCGTTTCAGCTACAAGGGCAACAGCTATGGTGCTGCTTTCCGTGTGGCTGAGTACCAAAAGCCACATTTTGAAATTAATGTCTTGCCCGGCAAGAAGGATTACAAAACCAATGAAGAAATAAAGGGCAAGTTGCAACTGGTGTACCCCGATGGCAAACCAGTGGTCAATGCCAAGGCAGACCTGACAGTACGCGCCCAGCGCCTGACCATCGTTGAAGGTGATCTGGGCTACGCTGGCCAGTTCCCGGTACAGATGAGCACAACGACGTTTACGACCGATAGCAGTGGTTTTGTGGATTTCAAGCTGCCTGCTGCGACTGAACCCAGCCGCTATATTTTGTCGGTACTGGCAACAGATGGCGCTGCTTACCGCGTACGTTCTACCAAAGAGATACTGGTAGAACGCAGTGCTGGCACTTTTAGCCTGAAGGCAGAACGCGCCTTCTCTGCCGTAGGCGAAAACATGAACTTTGCCCTGACTGCCCTGCCCGTACCTGGCAATACCGTCAGCACAGTCAGTGCCCCGGCAACATGGGACTGGGTAAGACTGGAAAACCAGAAAAAATCCAACGGCAAGCTCGCCAACGCCAGCAAGTTAACATTGGCCTTTGCTGAACCTGGCACCTATACCCTGTCTGTGCGTGATGCAGCAGGCAATATTCTGGGTGCGACGTCGCATTATGTCAGCGGTGCTGGCGTCAGTGCACCTCAGGGTTCGATAGAAATGGTGTTTGACAAGACCAGCTACAAACCAGGTGAGACTGCCAGTGCGCTGATCACCTTCCCACAGCAAGTCGATCAGGCGCTGTTCACGCTGGAGCGTGACAAGGTTGAAAAAACTGCCTTGATGAGCAATGCCAGTGGCTGGCTGAGCGCCAAGCGCCTGTCCCCCATGCAGTGGAAGGTGGAACTTCCAGTCCAGGATACCTATGGCCCCAACATCACCCTGTCCGTGGTGTATGTCAAAGGTGCTGATTATGTATTCCAGAACCTGGGGTTGAAAGTTGAACAGCCACGTATCAATGTTGCCGTCAAAGCTGACAAGGCCGTTTATGCGCCGGGTGATAAAGTCACCCTGGACCTGACAGCCATGGTCGACGGCAAACCAGCCGCGGGCAGCCAGTTGACCGTGGGTGTGGTCGATGAAATGATCTATGTGTTGCAACCTGAAATTGCACCTGACATTTCTGACTTCTTCTATCATCCGCGCCGCAATAATGTGCGCACTTCTGCCAGCCTGAGCTTCATCGCTTATGACCTGGCAGTGCCGCCATCCAAGCTGGCTTTGCCTGCCAACGGGCAAACCCATGAGCGTGCCATCAAGGTATTGGAAAGACCGCGTCGCGAAGACAAGGACACGGCACTGTGGCAACCGAATGTCACCACTGACGCCGCAGGCCGTGCCCGTTTGACTTTTACCATGCCAGACTCTTTGACGCGCTGGCGTATTACCGTGCGTGCTACCGAAGCGGGTGGCAATGTCGGCCAGAACATCGCTTACGTGCGTTCAGATAAAGACTTCTATGTAAAATGGACCAGCCCGAACTGGATGCGCGTCCAGGATGCACCGAATGCCAGCGTTGCCATCTTTAATCAAGGCAACCAGGATGCCAGTGCCAGCCTGAACATCACTGGCTCCGGCGTCAACAAGCAAGAAAGCCTGAAGCTGAAACCGGGTGCGAATTTTATCTCCGTACCTTTGAAAGCCAATGGTCTCGACAACAAGATAGACCTGTCCCTGGCCGTAGGCGGCAAAACTGTCGACGCGCTGAATGTGCCACTGAAGATCATCCCTGTGCACTGGCTTAGCCAGCGCTCGGTCAGCGTGCCCGTGAGTGGCAAGGAAACAATCCTGAAACTGCCGCCTGATGCCAGCAACCTGCAACTGCAATTTGCTGACAGCGCCAGCACGCAGTTCCGCCGTTTGATGGATGATTTGATCGATTATCCATATGGTTGTGTTGAGCAAACTTCCAGCCGCCTCATCCCTTACAGCCTGGCCTTGCAATCCACCTTGCCAAGTGAAGAGAGACTGACAGCACAACTCACGCAAAGGCTGTATAGCTACCGCTTCCGTCTTGCGCAAATGGCAGGGCCGAATGCGACTTTTGGCTGGTGGAGCGTGCCAGAAAAAGATGGCGATGCCCTGTTGACCACCTATGCCTACTATGCAGACTGGCATGCCAGTCGCGCCTTGAAACTGTCACTACCAGAAGGCCACTTTGACAAGCTCAATGATGTCTACCGCAAGGATGGTGTCAAGCAATCACACTGGCAACGCGCCCTGATGCTTTACTGGATGCAGGACATGGGTTTGCCGATACGCTCCATGGCAGAAGCCCTGAGTGAAGAACTCGGTGCCAAAGGGGCATTTGCAAAACCTGTCGTGATCACTCCACGCTCAGGCATGAACAGCATGATCTTTGCCAACAAGGATGATGATGTACAGCATGCCATGAGCACCTTGCTGGCCGCCTATGTAGTCCAGCAAAGCAAAGGTAACCTGACTGGCATTACCGTCACGAGCTTGCCAGAAGCAGCAGCACGCGTACATCAGGCGGACCTGCCTTTGGGTGAAGCCTTGCTGATACTGACAGGTAAACGCCCCGCCAGTGATGCTGCTGCCGTACTGGAACGTGTCAGATCAGAATCGCCAACTATTGATCGCGCATTGAGTCTGTTGTGGACTTATCGCGCCATGGGTGGAAAATCAGGCACGAATGATCCCCTGCTGCGCAATAACATGGCCAAGGTCGAACTGGAAGCTGGCTGGCAAGCGCGCGAAACCATCACAGGTCAAAGCGTGTACCGCTGGAATACTACCGCCGCAACGCCAACACCAACGGTCATCAAAATGGCATCGACGCCAACTGCTGGCATGATGGCAATTGCCCAGTTTGACAGCCGTGAACCAGAAAAATCCAGCCTCCCAGTGAAACTGGAACGCCGCATATACCGCCTGGTCCCAGAAGCTCTGCCAACACCAAGCAGCGCCAGCAAGCCTGCCATCAATCCAGCGACAGGTGCGCCAGTACAGCCAATAGCTGGAAAAGCGGGCTTCAAGCTGGAATTGCTGGGCGACGGTGCAGCACTGAAGACAGACGAAGTCTATCTGGATGAAGTGGTACTCACCCGCACATCCGGCCCTGAACTGAACTTTGGCATTGTTGAAGTGCCCTTGCCACCAGGCACCTCGGCTGACCGTTCTACCTGGGGTATCAGCCTGCGTTACCCTGGCGGCAAAGATATGGAAGCGATGGAGCGTGCACGCTATGAACAAACACCACGCGGCTATGCCGTGCCAGTGGATGCACTCGATGGCCAGGTCGTGATACGTCACCTTGTGCGTGCGGCACAAACCGGCAAATTCGCCTTGCCACCTGCACGCTACTACCGCATGTACCAGCCAGACCAGAAAGCCTTTGAGGACAAGCCACGTGCGTTTATGGAAATCCGCTGATCCTGCCCGTAAAGTGATCAGCACCATCATGCTTGCCAGCGCGACTGCAGTCGCGCTGGCTGGTTCTGCGCAAGTTGCGCATGCAGCAGATGCAGCTAGTACAGCAACAGTCGCCTGGCTGCGTGACGGCCAGGTGGAAGTGCGGTCTCTAAATTCTCAAGACAGCAAATTCACAGAACAAAAGATACCCCTCGGTAGTTTGTGGAAGTTATTTGTCTATGCATACCTGCAAGACAATCACATTCAGGAAGCCGCATATACCTGCACAAACAAAAAAGATTTGCGCGAGAACTTTCGTGAAAAACAGGAAAAAAATGAAGACTTGTATTGTTGTGAACCAGGTGAACAGGTAGAACGCGACTCTGCCCTGGCACGCTCCTGCGCCCCGTATTTTTCGCCAGCGCGCCTGGGTGTCAACGACAAGGCATGGAAAAGCTACTGGCAAAGCCGCAGCGATGCCAGTTGGCTGCAACGCACAGCACAATTACAGCCAGATACCCAGATAAGCGTAAAAGAACTATTGGAAACCCTGAACAAATTTTCCCCGCAAGCCCGCGCCGCTGCCCGCACAGCCTTGCTGGAAACCGCTGTACAGGGCTATGGCCGCGAAGCCTGGGCGCAACTGGGTACAGGCATACGCTACAAAACCTATTCCTGGCATTTACCCGACAACAGTGCCTTTGGTGGTGCAGCCGGCTGGCTGGCCGATGGCACGCCATTCTGGTTTGGAGCCCGTGGCTCCAGCCGGTCTACTCTGACGACCTGGGCAAGTGCGCTGACAACCACCCTGCCCGTTCCCCGCTGGATTGGTATCAATAATATGGACAACGTCGGCGACGAAGCGCATTGCGTGGATGTGGATTTTTTTGCGCGTTATCCATTGCGCGAAGTATTGTCTACATCCGCAGCAAGTGCTCCAGCGCGTGCTGGAACACTGTTTGGCAAATACAAACTGCAATTCGCCAACGGCAATAGCCTGGACATCAATAGCAATGGCAGCCTGATGTTGCAACGTTCTCCAGGCATGGCACCGCAAGTCACCGGCCGTTTCGCCGTCAATGATTACGTCGCGCGCGTGATAGACCGTGAAGGCGATGCCAGCAATATACACACCGCCCGCAGCCTGGCGATTGCGGCGCGTACCTATCTGGTACAAAACGCTACTCTTGATCACGGCTGCTGGCGCATTGCCGATACGACTACCCGTCAACGCGTCAGCGCCAATGCGCCCACCGATGCGGCCATGGCTGCGGCCTGGTTCACTGATGACCTGATACTGCAGGGGGCAAACGTACGCTATCACAACGACAGTGCGGGCGCCAACCGCATGTCTTTAAAGGAAGCAACCAGGCAGGCAAATCAGGGCTGGAATTTTGAACGCATTTTAGCCACCAGTTATCCGCAAGCCAGCATCGCCAGCTTCAATGGCAAATCTGATTGCAAGCCGCTGGCAGCAGCACAGACCTGGCTAAGCAAGGCCAGCAGCAAATGGCAAAAAGTACTGAGTCGGGAGCCCGGCTTTGAAAGCCCGGACACACCACCTACAGTCTGTTCGCTGGCAAGCGGCAACCCCTATTCAGACCAGAAGCGCATGCGCATCTACGTACGTGGATGGCGCAGCTTGGACGAGCGCATCACTCTCGCCCATGAATACCTGCACCTGGCTTTACGGTTTCATCCGAACGGCGCCAATGAAGACTATGTAGAAAAACTGGCACGACGTCTCATAGAAGGATCAACATGATCAAGTTTTACCCAAACCGAATTATTGTTTGCATGGTCAACAGCCTGCTTGCTGCCTTGCCTTTCTGTGCGATGGCAGACACCAGCGTAGAACTGCCACGTGGCGGCTGGCGCAATAGTGGCGGCGAAGCCGCAGGTTTTAAACAGCCTGTGCATTACCCTGCGGTGTCAGTCAATGCTGAAGGCCAGAATGAAATGGCACTCATCAAGGGGCGAATCAGTACCAGCAACAAGAAAAAACCAGGCAAGCTCATCGTCAATGGTGCTGCGATGCCCTTATCCATAGGCGAAGGTGGTGAATTTTCCCGCCCTTACTCATTCAGCTCAGGTTCCAATAATGTAGAAGTGCGTAGCCCCGATGGTAGTGAAGTCAAACGCGTACAATTTTTTGACACCAACACCAGTCGCCCGAATGCCCGCCTGCGCGTGGTATTGTCCTGGGACAGCGATGGCACTGACCTGGACTTGCATGTTGTATCACCTGATGGTCAGCATGTGTTTTATGGTAACCGTGTGGTACAAAATGGTGGCGCACTGGACGTCGATGTTACCACCGGCTATGGACCGGAAATCTATGCCAACACTGCCCCCCCCAAGGGTAGCTATCATGTCTATGTGAATTATTACGGCAGTGGGGGCGATGAAAAAAATCTGACTATCGCCAGGGTTGCCATCATCAGCCAGGAAGGCACACTGTCAGAAAAACAGCAAAGCTTTCAGGTGCCATTGCGCAAACCCGGCGAACTGACGCTGGTTAAATCCTTTACCTATCCATGATGATCATGCAAACGATAATGAAACCGTCCCTGCTGGCATGCACCCTCTTCATCGCTGCTGCCAATTGTGGTGCTGAAGACAAACCCACCATCAATAGCCCGCGTGGTGGCTGGAATTATGGCGGTCTGACCGACAAATCCGGTGATACACGTGCTTCCTATCCCTTGCCTCCGATAGACCGTGGCACGCAAAAAAACCGCACTCTCATTGAAGGTCATATCCTTGAGGCGGGCAAACAGAGGAAACACACCCTCATCGTCAATGGCAACCCCATGGTGCTCAATTACGGCACTGACGGCCGCTATGAACGCCATTACGCCTTTGGCAGCGGTTCCAACAATATAGAAATCAAGGGACCAGACGGCAAGAGCCTGCAACGCGTGCAATATTACGAAGCCAATACCCAGCAACTGTCACCACAGTTACGCGTCATCTGTTCGTGGGATGCTCCTGAGGCAGAGGTTGACCTGCACATCATTACACCGGATGGCCAGCATGCCTTTTTTGCTGCCCCCATACTGAACGGCGGCGGAGGACTGGATGTAGACAGCGTTGATGGACCAGGTCCAGAAATGTTCACCACCATCGCGCCCAAGCATGGTGCCTACCATGTCTTCGTCAACTACTGGGGTAACTATGGTGCAGGCGGATATAACTTTGATGAAGGCCAGCGCAAGCAACCTATCATCACCACCCGCGTGACCCTGGTGTTTTATGAAAATACAGCAAAGGAAAAACGCGAAAGCTTTGTCATCCCGCTACGCAAGATCGGGGATTTGAATTTGGTAAAGTCGTTTATGTTTTAAAATGAATCCGCCAATGACTTTATTAGGGCTTACCCAAAATTATCACAGCAAGGCGTCAGCGACGAAGACAGTACTTTAGTACGGCTAGGAGCTGCAACGCAGCTGGGGCGATTTTGCGTAAGTCCTATTTATTAAGAAAAACGTAATTCCATCTTGTTGCACTCTTGCAAGATACATGTTGATCTGCAATTCCTGAAAAATTGCGCCCTCTGAGAAATAACGCAACAAAACCCTCCATATTGACCAGGTAAATTGACCTATCCTTGCAACTTTTACTTAAAGCGAATTCAAGGTAATTACCGTGAAAGTGTATACCGAAGTCCGTCGGTTGCTCTATCGAGAACGACTATTCCCTCAAACCGATTCCCAGCAACTGCGCTGCTTCCTTGAGTTTTTCCAGCGCTTCTTCAAATTCATATTTGCTGATATGTTTGCTGATCTGATTGGCTTGATTGGCCAGGTCAAGCTGGCGTAGCTCGCCTAAAATATGAGTAGCGAGTTTATCTGCACGCGCATCGTCATCAGCAAGCAGCTCTGCGAGTTGTTGTAACTGTATGGCGAGCGCCGCCATATCCACAGTTTCTGCTATTGCTACTTTAGGTATAGTACCCGCTATATTGTCAGGCAAAGCTAGTTCAATGTGTTTCAATTGGATGGCAAGCTCTTGCTCAAAGCTCGGCAGGATTACTGTCAAACTGTCTGTCTGATCATTTCGTAATGCGGTTTCCAATTCAGCAGCCAGAGATTGTATTTGGCTGGCACCAATATTCCCCGCAAGTCCCTTGATGGTATGAGTCGCCAGTATGGCCTCGCTCAAATCATCGCGCATCAAGGCCTGCCTGATATTGATGATGGTGCCTCTTTGATTGTCCGCGAAGCGCTGTATGAGTTTTAAAAGTAGCGCATGGTTCCCGCCGAGACGTTGCAAGGCTGAGTCCAGATTTAATCCAGCAATGACTGGCAGCTTGATGTCAGGCCCCAGCACTTCCTGAGAAGCAGACGATCCAACATCTGGGACGGATACTTTTTGGGTCACCCAACGAGCCAAAGTTATAAACAATTGATTCACATCGATAGGTTTGGCGATATGATCATTCATGCCTGCGTCCAGGCAAAGCTCTTTGTCACCGCTCATTGCGTTTGCGGTCATAGCAATAATGGGCAGCTTCGCAAACCTCTGCATTCCGCGTATTTGACGAGTGGCCGAAAAACCGTCCATGACCGGCATCTGGCAATCCATAAGGACACCATCATAGTCGTGAATTTCTATCATGGAGATGGCCTCGAGGCCATTATTAGCAATGTCAACTTTTATCCCCGCATTTTGCAAAAGCTCCGTTGCTAGTTCCTGATTGACACTGTTATCTTCAACCAAGAGCAAATAGGCACCTTGCATTTTTTCTTCAGCTTCGTTGCTTGCTGCATGGCGCTGCTGCCTGCGTCCAGGGTTCAAAATTTCTTTTCCCAGCGACATCAGCATTGCGTCAATCAGAGAAGAAGGATTAATTGGTTTTTGTAAGATACCATCTATTCTGGTTTCCCCCGCTTCTTCCAGCAAGGCATCGATGCTATGAGCTGTTGCCATCATGAAAACAGGTATTTTTGCTAAAACCGGTATGGCACGCATTTCTCTTAATGCAAACAGCCCGTCGCGCTCAGGCATTAGCCAGTCCATTAGCACCAGACCATATGGCTGGGATTGCTCTTCTGCGTAATTTAGTTCCTCTATCGCAGCTCTGCCACTGGACACTGCGGTGGCGGAAAAGTGCTGCGACTTCAGTATTGCCAGCAAGATTTCACGGGCGCGCGCATTGTCGTCCACCAACAGGACGCGCAGGTCATTCGAGTCATGGACCGCTGTTGGTAAAACTTTCTGTTGCGCATATCGACCAAAACTGGCGGTGAAGTAAAAACAGCTGCCAGTACCCAACTGGCTACTTACACCAATCTGACCTTTCATCAATTCGACCAGGCGTCTACTGATGGTAAGACCCAGTCCGGTTCCACCATATTTGCGGGTTGTGGAGGCATCTGCTTGCGAGAATGCGTCGAAAAGCCTGGCGCATTGTTCTTGACTGAGCCCAACACCTGTATCAATGATTTCAAAGCAAAGGACTACTTGATCTGAAAAATTCTGTTCTTGGGCTTCCTGCAATTGAATGCGTACTGTAATCTCGCCTTGATCTGTGAACTTGATAGCGTTGCCAACCAGATTGAGCAAAACTTGGCCCAAGCGCAAGTCATCACCAACTAGGGAAGTTGGTACGTCAGCAGCCACATCGAACAAGAGTTCCAGTCCTTTTTCCTGGGCTTTGATGACGGTTAAATCTGCCAGGTTATCAAGCACATCCTCGAGGCGAAAATCGCGCATTTCAAATTGCAGCTTGCCTGCTTCTATCTTGGAAAAATCGAGAATGTCGTTGATGATGACCATCAAATTGCGCGCTGCCGCATCGACTTTGCTGATGTAATTGCGTTGCTTGGAGTTAAGCTCAGTTTTCAGTGCCAGATGGGTCATGCCTATAATGGCATTCATTGGGGTACGGATTTCATGACTCATGTTTGCCAGGAAATCTGATTTCATGCGTGTCGCGTCTTCTGCCATGTCCTTGGCTTTGCGCATCAGTTCTGCTGCTTCACGTTCTTGCGAAACATCGTCAAACAGCCAGACCGAGCCTCGCGACAAATCTTTACTGTCAATAGCGCTACCACCCAACCTGCACCAGAATGAGCTGCCATCCTTCCGCGTCAATCTTTGGGTACTGTGATGAATCTCGCCACGCAACAAGTCTTGATAAGGACCATCCTCCGCCGCTACACCCTGATTTGACCAGATTGCTGGCGACAGCCCTAACATCTGGCCTGCCTCCCAGCCAAATAGTTGTTCAAGTTTATGGTTGGCCCTGGTTATGATCTTATCCTTGATGAATGCTATGCCCAGCGTAGCTGATTCAAAAATAGCGGTTTGCTCATCATTAGTCTGACGGATATCGCGGTTAGCCTTTTTTTGATCAGTGATGTCGACCAGCCATGCCAGAATGCCAGGTTGATCTGCAAAGTCTGTCGGCAAGTAGGTCACGAGCAAATCGCGCACTGTGCGGTGCGGGCAATACATTTGCAGTTCCATGTTGCGGATCATTCCCTGGGCTAGCATCTCCTTATCTATCCTGTCACGGTCTTCTGGCAACACCAGCGACTGCGCAGATGGGTCTCCAACCTTCATATCAAGCAACTCAGTTACACGCGGATTGGCAAAGCGCACGATGCCGTCAATGCTAACCGCCACACCTACGGGAGCAGTATCAAGGATATTTTGCAAGCTGTTGTTTTGTGCATGCAATTTCCTGACCAGCATATTGATGGTGAGGCCAATCAAGGTGGCATTAATAACCATCGTGATTAACAGTGCCAACCATAAATAGAGATGGAAATATTTGCCCCTGAACGTTGCACTCATGTCGCCATGCGCATTGAAGATAGCCTGCACATCATCGAATGCACGCCATAACAGCAGGCCTGCGGCGGCCGCTATGGGCCAAAGCAAGAGCAATCGCCTTGTCGTGCCGGAGCGTGCACGCATTTTTTGATCAGTGTCGTACAACACTTGCATAACCACCAATGATGTCGCCAACAAAACCAATACACCTGCCACATTTGGCATACCAAGCATATATATACCAAATGCTACAATGGCAACGACACCTATCACTGCATAGTCCCGCACGCCAGGGGGGGGTAAGTCATACAGTCCCCGAAGTCCAACACGAAACAGCACCGCTGCCCCCAGAAACATCACGTCAGCAAGATTAAAAGATTGATAAAATTCCACAACGCTACGATCCGAACGCAGCGACAAAGCCGCCAGATTGCCCGCCAACAGCATGATATTCGCCAGGCTGAAGTTAATTGCAGATACGCGAGAGATATTTAGTCGCCAACCTAACCAGCCCCAAGCAAGACTAGCAAGGCCCGCCAGCATGACAATGATATGTGCAAGCATTTCGAGTTCGCCTACAGGCATGCCTACCTCCTTTAAGATGTAAGGGCATTTTTCTCAAATGCCTCAACTTGCCAACTCAAGCTATGCTTGCTTTAGGCAAACGAACCGTCAGCGTTGTCGTGTTGGACTCATCCGACGTCGCCATTCTGATTTTTCCGCCCTGAGTTTGGGTAATCAATTGTGCAGAAAAAGTGCCCAGACCAGTTCCACTCTCCTTGCCCGAGGTGCTGAACTTCTCAAAAAAAGTCTCACGTATCCCTTCTGGTACTGCGCCATCATTGGTCATGATTATCGTGACCCAATCATCGGTAGATTCCAGTTCAATTTGGATGACTGTATGCGCTCTTGCGGCTTCCATCGCATTTCTCAGTAAGTTACTAAACATGGAATACGACAATATTTCATCGCCGGCGATATACAAATCTATCGGCGCAGGAGTTGCTTCGCAGTGGGAGCTGAATTGAACACTAATTTCACGGGCATTCAACTCGGAAATGACTTCATTGAGTATGCGCTGCAACAGCTTGCCTAAATCCACTTTACTAGGGTGATAGATATAACTACCCTGCTCCATCTTGTAAAGATCCAGCGAGAGATTGACCATTTTCAAGACATTGTAGGCAGACTGCTCTATATACTCGATAATTTCTTTGTGCTCGTCTGCTAACTGTGTTTCGCTTAGCAGATTGGAAGAAAAATTGATGATGCCTGCTATGGGATTTTTGAGATCATGTTGCGCAATGCGCTCAAACTCGTCACGGAGCCGAAGATTTTCTTCTAACAGCGCGTTTTGTTCTTTCAAGGCCAGACGACTTTGCCGTAAATCTTCAAACGTGTTCCGCAGACGTAACTGCGTCGCTATCCTTGCTCGCAAGATAGGTGGATCTGCCGGCTTCGAAATAAAGTCCAGTGCGCCTACAGAAAAACCTCTAGTAACATCCACCGTTTCGTTCATTGCCGTCAGAAACATGACAGGAATATCTGCTGTGGACGGATTAAGTCTGATCTGGCGGCAAACCTCAAAACCATCTAGTTCAGGCATCATCACGTCCAACAAGATCAGATCAGGTATCTTGCCTGATGCCAGTATTTTCAGCGCTCGCACTCCACTATTGGCAACCTTTACCTGATACTCGTCACTCAACAAGTCAACGAGGATATCAAGATTGTCTGGTATGTCGTCAACTACCAAAATAATGGGCTTGGTGGCAGCATTTGCGGAATGTGCTAATGAAATCTCTGCTGTTTTGGGCACCAATTGCCCCGTCGGCGGCAAGACTGCAGGAACGACTTTCCTTTGTTCCAACGAAGTCGGTCGTGGCTGCTTGATGACACGATCGAGCTTGGCTTCCAGCGCCGCTACGTTGAAAGGTTTAATGATATATTCAGATACTCCCGCCTCAAGTGCCGCCTGCACCTGAAAGCGCTCTGTTTCAGCGGTCATAATCAACACAGGCATGTCTGCCAGTTTTGGCGTGCTGCGCACTTTTCGAAGAAGGTCTATGCCTGTCATGACAGGCATATTCAAATCAGAAATCAGTACATCGATCGCCTGTACCTGCAAGATACGCCAAGCTTCGCTTCCATTGGCTGCAGTAATTATCTTGCGTATGCCTAATTGGTTGAGGCTATTGATAAGTATGCGTCGCATACCCTCCATGTCGTCCACCACCAAAAATGTAATGTCCTGTTTCATTCACGCGTCCTTTTGTGTTCGGCTACGTAATATTGTGTCTTGTCCATTTGATAGTGCTGACTAAAGTATCCTCCACTCTGGTGTATCTGACAAACATGATTTATCAGTAAAATGGCATATGTATTGAATTTTCTCCGTTTCTCAATAAGCAAGAATCTCGTTTTACGCAGGAAAGGATTTTTTACTGAATTTTCAGGAAAATGACTTCTATACAACTTGAAGACCATGTTGATGGCAACGTAACTGCTTTTACGTGGAATTTTCGGCTCAGTCGCGTTATTGATCAGAAGGCGCAATTTTTCCCGGAATGGCATATCGCCGCCTCAGACTGGGCGGTGAATCGATGACCGTCCACTTTCAGTCCAGGCTGTGCCAAACGTAAAATTCACAAAAAATCTTGGATAGGTTCACCCTTTCCGATATCGAATAAATCTGATAGCGAGTTTTTTGAAAGGTCGATTTTTATTGAGAAAAAAAACTCAGCGTTTTTACACAGTCTGAGTCTTTTCTGTTCATCCTCCACCGTTACTATTTTTAATAATTTTGTGGTTATCTCAAATTGAAGCCAAACAATAGTAGTAAGACTATCGCTGGCGATATTGCAATCAATGTGAGTGTTGACTCTGATGTAGGTGATGTGATTTCCTAGTCTGTATTCGATTAGCATTGCAATCAGGTTTGTAAAATAAACTCTTTTCTTCAAAAAAATTTCTTTCACCCGAAAATTTCCTGTTGCAAATCTGATCAGTGTAGTGTGCTTGATCTGCTTAAAGGCCGACTTCCTCAATTTCCAGGTCGCAACGCCAACCATGCTGCATCCGCAAAAATATCGCGAAACTCTTTGATATCAGTGCGTGTTCGGCCTGAGAGCCAGAGTCGAGCGTAATCATGAGCGGCTCCCAGTACCAGCGAGGCATAACATTCAGAAGGCAGACGCTTGATCTGGCCGCTGCTAATGTGGGGCTTAAACCAATCACGAATTAAAAGAAGATGCGATTGAGTTTGCTGCTGAAGGGCATCAGCCGCGCCACTCTTGACCAATTGACCGCGGCTATACAAGACAAACCGTGCCATTTCAGGATTGTTCGCTACCCAGTCCACGTAGGAGCAAGTTACGGCCTTAACCCCCTCTTCTGCGCTTTGCGCCTGTTCCAACAATTTTTGCAAAATGGCATGGTAGTCATTCATTGCTAGCTGATACAGCTCCGCGCCGATACTCTCTTTGTTGCCAAAATGGTGATACACACTGCCTACACTGGCGCCACTTAGCTCTCTAATCATCTCTATAGTACTGGCAGCATAGCCGTGTTGATTAAAGCAATGTAAGGCAGCATCGAGGATTTCTTGTTTGCGGTTTATTTTAGAAGTAGCCATGTATAAATAGAGTTGCACAGAATAATATTCTAGAATACTATTCTAATGTAGCTTGCGCCGACGTTTCGGTTTTGGTTGGTAAGACATTGTTGTCAATTTTATGCCATGTTTGTGGTGGCTGGTTTGGCGCAAGGTCGAGCTGCCAATTTTTTTATGATACTTTCCGGTGCAAATCCATGCAAAACCAAGCTCCAATTAGTCCTGCTGCAATAAATGAAACAGTAAGCGGCACCCGTCAGCAAGTCGTCGCCAGGGATGGCCAAGTACTTGTCACCCACCGGTACGACCCTTCCGGACCAGTGCGTGGCGTGGTTGTGATTGCACCAGCAATGGCTGTAGTGCAAGTATTTTACGCGTCATTTGCAAGTTTTATGGCGCAGCAAGGATTCCGGGTCTGGACGTTTGACTATCGTGGCATCGGTGCATCGCTACAAGGTTCAATGCGCCACGTGAAAACCGACTTGAGTGAATGGATAGAAAAAGATTATGACGCTGTGCTCTGTGCCGCAGGCGACTATGATCCTGCGCTACCTCTTTTTGCTATTGGCCATAGCTTCGGCGGCCAAGTCGCGCCACTACTGCCGTCACGTCAGCGTTTGAGCGGGCTGATCACTGTGGCTTCTGGCAGCGGCGCAATGCGCCACAACACACCAAATACGAGGCGGCGAGCGCCTTTGCTATGGTATGTGTTGGCCCCGATACTTTGCCGCTTGTTTGGATTTTTCCCAGGCGCGCGGATTGGAGTGATTGGCGACGTGCCTAGCGGCGCGATTTTGCAATGGCGGCGCTGGTGTTTAACACCGGAATATTTGTTGACGGGCGAGCCAGGCGCTCGCGAAGCCTATGCCACTGCGGCTTATCCTGTTTTGGGATTGGCCTTCAATGACGACGAATTACTATTGGAAAATGGTGTTCGTTTGCTGCACGATGCTTACCTTGTACAGCCAGCAGATTTCCGTTTGATCGAAGTAAGCAAATTGGGTCTAAAGAAAATCGGTCATTTTGGTTTTTTTAAGCGACAAAGTGAGTTGCTGCTTTGGCCAATGGTGACGACCTGGCTGACACAAAAAATGCAACATGACCAAGAATGCAAAGCCTGACCAGAATAGATCCGCATTACTCTAAATCCTGGTCACTTTCCTGAAATCCCTGGGCCTGAATCCCATCAGCGCCAGCGCAGCAAAATAAGTCGCTGCACAAGAGACCAATACGAAGCCCAGAGCGGCAATGCGCAACATGGGGGTATTGCGCATTGCCAACCAATGGAATTGATCTTTAGTCCACAAGGCGACGCCTGCCATTAGCAATAGCGCAGCAAGCAATTTAAGCAGGAACATGGGCCAGCCTTTTCTGGGCTGGTAAATACCGCGTTTGCGCAAACCTGTGTAGAGGAAAATCGCATTCACGCACGCGCCAAGGCCCACTGACAAGGCCAGACCAGCATGATCAAAATACGGCACGAAGACATAATTCAATGCCTGAGTCACCAGCATGACGGCAACAGCAATTTTTACTGGCGTACGGATATCCTGTTTGCCATAAAAACCCGGCGCCAATATCTTGACGACGATCAGGCCAAGCAAGCCCAGGCCGTAGGCTACCAGGGCATTGGAGGTCATTTGCACAGCATGGTCACTGTATTTGCTGTAGTGATAAAGAGTGGCGGTTAGGGCTTCAGGTATCGTCGCCAGGCCCACAGCAGCGGGCAAGGCCAGCAGGAAAGTCAGACGCAGGCCCCAGTCCAGCAAGTCTGAATACTCTGCAGTATCGCCGTCAGAATGTGCCTTGGCCAGACCGGGCAATAAAATAGTCCCCAGTGCCACCCCCAGCAATGCGGTAGGGAATTCCATCAAGCGGTCTGCATTGGCCAGCCAGGTAGTGCTTCCTGTTGTCAGGCTGGAGGCAATGCTGGTGTTGATAGCAATGCTGATCTGGGTTGCTGACACCGCGAGTATCGCTGGCACCATATTGCGCACGATGCGGCGCACACCTTCATCTTGCCAGGCTGTGCCTACCCTGAAACTAATCTTTGGCAACATACCTATCTTGAGCAGTGCAGGGACTTGTATGCCCAACTGCAATACGCCACCCACAAATACGGCTATCGCCAATGCATAAATGGGTTGTTCAAGGTAAGGCGCCAGGAACAGAGAAGCAGCGATAGATGAGAGGTTATATAAAACTGGCGTAAATGCTGCCACTTTGAATTCGCGCCAGGTATTCAGTATGCCACCTGCCAGCGCCACCATGGACATGAAACCAATATACGGGAACATGATGCGCGTCATGATGATGGCTACATTGAATTCAGTCGCCTGGCCGACATAGCCCTTGGCCATGAAATACAATAATACCGGTGCGCCTATGATACCCAAAACACAGGTTACCACCAGCGTCCACGTCATCAGGGTAGCGACATGATCGACCAGGTCTTTGGTGGCGGCTTCGCCCTGCTTGTTTTTGTATTCTGCCAGGATGGGAACAAAGGCTTGTGAAAAAGCGCCTTCGGCAAACATACGGCGCAAGAGATTGGGAATGCGGAATGCAATGTTGAATACGTCAGTATAGGCGTCCGCACCAAAGCGCGTAGCGATCAATACATCGCGCCCCAGGCCGGTAAGGCGCGACAACATGGTCATGCCACTCATGGCGGCAAGGGTTCTTAGTAGATTCATGGTGCGGCATTATACTTTGTAGCGCAAAGAGGGGTCATATTTGCCACATTGGCGATTGCTTCTCTCGAAATACAATTATCAAAATAATCACCCTAAAATGTGTTATTTATATCAGCTTAAGCAATTCGCTTCTGACTTCCTGCAATACTCCGGACCAGTCGCCTGGAACTGTCTGCCTGAATAGCCGCATTACATCCGGATACCAGGGGCTGTCATGCCTGTCCTTGAGCCAGCGCCAGTCAGTCTGGTATGCGGGTAGCATGACCCAGCAGTGCTTGCCCAGAGCCCCAGCCAGATGGGCGACGGCGGTATCAACGGCGATCAGCAAATCAAGCTGCATGAGAATCGCGGCAGTGTCAGCAAAGTCATGAATGTCTGCGCCAAGTGCAGTGATAGGCTGCGGCATTAAGGAGGCAGTAATATCTTCTTCACCCGCCCCTTTTTGCAGGCTGAACCAGTGCACGCCAGGAATATCTGCCAATGCCTGCAAGACATTGAGGTCATGAATAGAGCGATCTGCATCATTCTCAAACCCTGGATTGCCTTTCCATACCAGTCCTACGCGCCGACTACTTCCTGCGACTGACATGGCATTGCTCCAGTGTTGCCTTACCTGCGGCGCACCATGCAGGTAAGGCAGGCTTGCTGGAATTGTCTCCAGCCGGGTCTGAAACAAGCCAGGTAAACTCAGTAGTGGCACCCAGTAATCCCAGTCACTGAAAACGATAGACTCATCAAAGCCATACACATTATCAAGGCCATCCATCGTGGTAAACAGTTTTTTGAGCTGTGGATGACACAAGCAACTGACGCTTACAGCCTTGCGCTGTTTTAACAGGCTGGCGTAACGGACAAACTGTATCATGTCACCATGACCAGACTCAAACAGGATGATGATGGATTTACCACTGAGGTCTTGCCCTTGCCAGCGAAAAATATCAGGCTCTTCGCTGAGGCAATTGTCCAGTACTTCAAGCCCATCGCGCGCCTCCAGCATGTACCAGCCTTCTGCATAGCGGCCCTGTCTTAGCAACAGATAAGCCAGATTGAAGGATGCCTTGCGATAAGCCGGGTCCAGTTCCAGCGCCTGACGATAGCAAGCCTCGGCTTCTGCTTCACGCCAGGTGCTGGCCAGCAAGACACCAAGATTAGACAGCGCGAAGACAGAATCAGGCTCTAGCTGCAAGACCAGTTGATATAGATGCTCTGCTTCATCAAAGCGCCTTTGCTGAGCCAGCATGACGCCAAAATTCAAACTTATTTGTGTGTCCTCAGGTGCCAGTTGGCGTGCTCTTTGATAAGTTGGCTCTGCCTCTGCAAAACGCCCTTGCTGCTGCATTAGCCAGGCCAGATTGGCATGTACTTCTGCCAAACCGTCTTCCATTTGCAAGGCCAGCCGTAATTTGTCTTCAGCAGCAGCAAACTGCCCTCCTGCCAATAATTGATTGGCTTCATAAAATAGGGATTCTGCAGTATCGGTCTTCATGCATACACTCAGGACGCCAGGAACCAAAACATTATAGGTGGCAACAAGCTGCCAGCGCATGTCCTGGCGATACATTTGTTAAACTATGCTGAGATGCAAAAATTGTATGATATGCATATTCCTTAATGAATGGAGCCTGTCGTGACAAGACACAGTCTAACTATACAACGCACCCTGCGCTTACTGGCCGCAAGCTTGCTGGCATTGGGTTTGCATGCCACCACCAGCCTGGCAGCAAGCCCTAAAGCTATCCCCAGCCTGGAGGATGCTGCAAAAAATCTGAAAAACAGCGGCTTCCAGGGCCTGGTATTTGCTGCGCGTGGCGACAAGGTATTACTGGAAAAGGCGTTTGGCAATGTCACCGACACCCGCCAAACCTTCCGCTTTGCGTCCATCACCAAACAGATGACAGCGATCCTGGTCATGCAGGAGGTGGAAGCAGGCAAGCTGCAACTTGATCAGACACTGGGTACATATTGGCCTGATTACCCCAATGTGCAGGCACGCAGCGCAACCCTGCGCCAACTGCTGACGCATTATTCCGGCTTGTATAATGAAATGATCAATCCGGCCATGCATATGATGGATGCCAATAGTGGCGATGACATACAAAAATTCGCTACTGGCTTATGTGCAGGTCCATCCACTGCCGCACCAGGGGCCAAATTTGACTACAACAATTGCGACTACATCGTCCTTGGTGCCTTGCTGGAAAAAATCAACAAGCAAAGTTTTTTGAGCTTGCTGCAGCAACGCATCTTCAGCCCGGCAGGCATGCAACAAGTTGGCTACTACACTGCCGCCCAGCCAGACGTAAAAACCCATGTCCACGGCACCCTTGGCGGCAAGCCTGAGCCAGCAGTCAATTTTGCCAGCTATGGCCCGGCTGGCTCCAGCTTTGGTACGCTTGCTGATTTATATGCATTTGATCTGGCTTTCATGCGCGGTAAATTCTTGTCAGGCAAAAGTCGCGACGAGATGGTCAAACCAAATAGTGTCGGTGGTGCAATCGGCGTCTGGTCTTACCCATTCAAGGCTGGCGACAATGCTGCGCCTGCAATGATCGTCGAACGCCAGGGCTGGATAGCCGGAGTACGCATATTGAACCTGGTGGATTTGCAAAACCAGAATATCCTCATCATCGTCAGCACCAATGGTGACCTGGATTTGTCGCAAACCTGGGCCAATAAGGGCACCGCAGCTGACTTATTACGTTCGCTGATGAATACACGTTAAAATGAAAACGGCGTGCCAGTTTTTTCTGACACGCCGCCTGCGTCATAAATAACGTCCAGATTATGGATTTCTTTTCGCTACTTCGTTACCTACGTAGCCACCACCTACAGCACCAGCGATAGTTGCTAGTGTACGGCCATTGCCATTACCCACCTGGCTACCAATCAAGCCGCCGATCACGGCGCCCACCCCTATGCCGACCGGGCTATTATTTGCCTGCGCTGGCTGCGAAGGATAATTTTTGGTTGGCTGACGATGACTATTATTCTGTGCAACTCTGACAGGGGCCGGAGCGGGGGCAACATAATTGTTTTGTGAGGTCTGCGCAGTATTTGCATAATTCATTGCAGGCTGATTTTGATTATTCGCTGCTGGTGCAGGATAAGTCAGGTTGCCATTGGCCCCCAGGGCTGGCACGGTATTGCTGGCGGGCGCATTGGTGCTGTTTGAACTGGGCAACACGCCTGTAATGGCAGCGGCACCCAGGAGACTCACCAGAATGACTGAACAGGCCGCACCTGCCATTAATGGGTGTATGCGCTTGTTGGTAGTAGCTAATTCCATCTTGATCTCCTTCAGTTTAATGATGACTCATGAGCAAATAACGCGCCAAGCCAGCAATAAGCTGACCTCGATTATGTTACGGTAGTAAGTAAATGTAACGAAAGGCTTGGCACGCAATGACATAATGAGCGTGAACATGCTCCAGGCTATCCAGCTTAATCTGGGGCCACGGTTGAACTTGGTGGACTCATGAGAGTTCATGGCACAATACAGTCATGAAGAATTCGCCGCATCTGGCTTTACCCTACCGCATACGCGCTGACTTGCTGCAACAGTTGGCGGCATTAAGCCATGCTGGCATCGCACCCTTGCAAGCCTTGCCGATGATGAAACTGCCTTCCCCTTATCAGGACAGAATGGTAGTGACCTTGAAAGGCGTCAAGCGCGGTAAAAACCTGGCTGATGCGGGCCTGCATAGTGGATTATGGACACCGCTGGAAGCAGGCTTGATAGGAGCCGCCCTGGCGGCTGGCGACCCCACGCCTGTTTATCGACAACTGGCCAGCTATTATCAGGAAAAAGCCCAACAGATCGCCAACATCAAATCGCGCCTGATGCTACCTGCTCTTATGGGCATACTTTCATTGCTCATTCCACCCTTACCGCAATTGGTCACAGGTGCGCTGAGCATGGGGGCTTATCTTTGGCAGATCGCCAGGACTATTCTGCTCGCTGCGGGTTTGGTCACTGGTGGCATCTATGCATACCGTCGTTTCCAGGTACGCCCAGCAAATGCCTCAGTGTCCTGGCTTGATCAGTTTTTATTGGTCTTGCCAATATTTGGCAAGATGCATAAACGTCGCAATCTCTGTGATTTCTGGCAAAGCATGGCACTCTTGCTGGAAGCTGGCCTACCCATGTTTGATGCGCTGCCGCTAGGCTTGCAAGGGGCCAGCAATGTTTTGTTGCGCCGCCAGCTCGCGCGCATTTTGCCATTAATGCAAAAAGGGGCTACGCTGGCTGATGCGGTCCGCAGCTTACCCGACATTCACGACGGTACTCTACCAGGCCTGATACATACTGGCGAGGCAAGTGGAAAATTACCTGAAATGTTATCGCGCTACGCCAAGGGAGAAAATGCCAGCCTGTTGCTACAACAAAGACAGGTAGCAGACTGGATACCGCGGATAGCATATGCTCTTGTTGCCGCGACGATAGCCTATGGCGTGCTAACAAGCAGCGCGTTCAACCCGCAAGTGCCGGTCCATCTTTAGCCAGGAGCATAAAATCTTGCACGTGGATTTCAAAGAGTACAGCCTGCCACTTTCTGTCTTTGAAAAAACGCGATGCCATATCAACATCTGCTCGCTGCATCCCTAGCGACTGACAGACGCTGGTCGCTCCCCGATTTTCAGCCAGGGTCTCGGCATACACCCTTTGTACCTGCAATCCGCAAAAAGCGAAATCCAGCATGGCCCGCGCCGCCTCTCTTGCCCTGCCCGCATGTTGCCAGGGCACACCCAATTCAAATCCCATGGAAGCTTGCCCCGCTGCTTCCAGTCTTATGCCGCATGACCCCATGAGTACGCCATCTTTTCCACAAATAGCCAATTGAAACTTCTGACGCGGGTTTTCCTGGCTTTGCTGTATGAAAAGCTGGAGCAGGAATGCAGTTTTTTCTGGCGTAACATCCTCATCATCGTAATAAACCTGGAAATCAGGATGGCTGCGTAAGGCGATATACAATGGCAAATCTTGGATGGAAAAATCACGCAAGACGAGGTT
The DNA here is from genome assembly GCF_030683615.1 of Undibacterium sp. Taxonomy (NCBI): domain Bacteria; kingdom Pseudomonadati; phylum Pseudomonadota; class Betaproteobacteria; order Burkholderiales; family Oxalobacteraceae; genus Undibacterium; species Undibacterium sp. Next base: position 38,147 of record NZ_JAUXQE010000006.1, on the reverse strand, counting down.
TTTTTTTGTATTTGCATATGTGTACATGTCTCTAGTTATGCGCAACAATTCAGGCGAACCAACAGATTTATTTAAAAAAAACTTGAATCAATAATATATTGATAGCACTGCCGATGCAGCGATGAAACGAAAATATCCCTTAAAAAATATTTCACAAGAAACTCCCCAACGGCACGGAAATACTTCCACTGGCAAGGGCGCTGCCAGACGTGAAAGAAACAGGAAATTTAGGGCACAATATGCCAGCGACATGAAATCACGACGTATTTCACGTTTTGTTTTTTCATGCCTGGAGCGCTTCATTTTTCCACTGTTCGGCTCACATTGGGTTTGCCTCTTATTTTGGCCCTTTCTGGGATTGACGTGGACAAGCTTTCCTGGCTATCCGGATTTATCAACGCCGCCACCCTTGCTTGCTACTTTGACTGGGGGCGGGATAGGCTTACTATTTTTTACCTGGAAAAGAAGATCGCCATATCTCATCATGGCAGGCTATGGCGCCGTAGCGGGCTTTTTATTTGGCGGAATAACCGGCACATTGACAGACGCGATGCAGGACGCATTCATAGGCATGTTGCTTGGCCTGGCGTCACCGATTGTTGTTGTGTTGTTTACGAACTACTTTTGATTGAAAAATAGCTACAGGGGAGGCAAAAAACTGCCCTCCCTTATTTCCAAACATCCTTTTAATGTTCAGGCTATCCGAACTTACTTGGACTTACTCGTCGTATTGCTGTCACTAGCGGCAGCAGAACTTGCCGTGTTTTGAACATTCTTGTCTTGCGGATTTTTTGCAGCATTGGCTGAGCGACCATTGCGCCATGTATCAAACTCCGTTGAGAATTTTTGATAGCGCTCTTTGCGCCATTCATCATAGTCATTATCAAGCGCTTCGATTTGCTGATTGCGCCACTGATGATAGTCATGGTCAAAATGTTGTCCATGACGTGTATCTTCATAGCCACCACGCGTCACTTGCTGGCTGTCGCCGCGGTTATTTCCGTCGCGGTCGCTTGAATACTGGCGTGGAGAGGAAGCGCCATTGTGTTCATATTGACCGAAGTCGTTAGGATGATAACGGCCATCATTGGCCTGGCTACTATGGAAGTCCTGGCTGGATTGCTGACCGTTATAACGGCCGGCCTGACTTACATTCTGACGATCGTGCTGTTCAGGATAAGTGCGGCCGTTGTCATTGGCGTAGCGCGGCTCTTGCTGACGGCCACCGTCTACGCCGTAGAAACCTTGCGAACCCGAGTTACGGCTTTGCATTTGTTCACGGCCAAAATCATTGGTGTAGTTTGAGGATGCATGACGTACATCCCTGTTTTGATCGAATTCGTGATTATCACCATAGCCCTCGTGACGGCTGCCATTATTGGCATGGTGCGTCCTGATTTGACGATCACGTTCCTGGAAAGAATTGTCTTGCTGACGTCCGTTCTTCATATAAATCTCCTGAATACTGGTTAATCAATGCAATACGCAATACGATCCGCAATCCAATGCGAAAATTGCGCAAGGGGATTTTCGAGATTCCTCAAAACCCTGTACCTACTTTTTAGCTGGTGTACAGATAGGTGTAAGTTCAAAGCAAAAAAAAGGGACATCAAAAAATACATGCATATTCCTGCTATCCATCTACGTTTCTTTACTTTGAATATACTGCACACAGTGTAATCAGAAGACCAATTTTCAGATATCGGACCAGTCCTAAAAACTTGTAAGCGTTGACTGTCGGACGGATCTATTTTTTTCCCGCCTCAAGCGAAAATGGCAAAAAGATACAAAGCAGTTGATTTTCTTGAGCCACTTAAGCGTGCTCACGATGTACCACATGCTGCATGAGCAGGGCTGGAGCTGCCAGCGCCTGCGCTAAAAAGGAAGGACGGATATCAAGATCTGCCAACTCTGCCCGACTGAACCAAGCAAAAGTGAGCTTCAAGTCACCTTCATTGCCCACATAAGGGCCTACTGTTGTCAGCAGGCGTGAATCTGATGCCAAGCGAACCAAGAAATACAAACCAATTTCATGATGCTGCTGACCGCGATAAGAGAAAAAATTCTCAACTGTCCACAACAGGTTTTCACAGCTAACAGGTTCTGACAATTCTTCCTGCATCTCCCGCACCACCGTGGTGGAAGCGAGCTCTCCTGCATTTACCCGGCCACCAGGTACACACCAGAATGCATCGCTTTCGATTTTGTGCAGCAGCACCCTGTCGCCATCTAGAATGATGGCGGCTGCACGCAGGTTGTAACGATACTCGTCAATATCAAAGGAAATCATGGCAGAGTGATGGTAACGCGGTAGAAGATTATTCAGCCACTAGCAAACTGGTCGCGATTTGCTGTGTATCCTTTAAAGTTTGCAACACGATGTTCGAGCGTATATCAAGCACGCCAGTCGTCTTATAAAGTCGTTCCAGCACAAAAGCAGAATAATGCTTGAGATTGCGGGCACGCACGCGCAACAGGTAATTGGCGTCGCCAGTGATGATATAAGAGCCGATGACTTCCGGCCATTGCAGTAACGCTTGCGAAAAGTTCTCATGCCATTGTTCCACATCGCGGCGCATAGTGACCTGAACAAAGGCATCCACTTCCAGCCCGACTGCCGCTGCATCAATGACAGCGCAATAATGGTGGATGATGCCCGCCTCTTCCAGCATGCGCACGCGACGCAAGCAGGATGACGGGGATAAAAAAACTTTATCAGCAAGCTCCTGATTGCTGATGCGGCCATCGGCCTGTAATTGCTGGAGGATTTTAAGATCGGTGGCGTCGAGTTGCATTTGACTAATCTACTTATTTATTGATGACAAAACCTCTCAACACAGAGGCACAGAGGACACACTGAGAAAAAAAGATGCAGAAAAGCTTACTTGCAAGCATCCCTCCTTTTATCTATCTCGCCGGGGCCTGTGTCTTTTAATCTATTATTACTAGCAGATGAGAAGAGCAAGCAATTGCAAAAACACAAACAATCTGGTGCCTTTGCGCAATGCAAAAACTCATTAATGCATTTTATATCAAAATCTTAAATATAATCGGCAGAATATTCTATTAATTTTGATTTTCATACTGCAATTTGCAAGAAAAATTCAGACAATCCGGCATAAAATCTCTGCATATTTTTCCGCGAGTCATCGTCTCCTGCGAAATCGCTTCTTGAGACCATGAATTGATTTATCTGAAAAAAAACTTGTCGGGCTTGATGCCAGCCCGCGATGCCTCATACTAAGGAGCCTGTTGTAATGACACAAACCACCACTATCACCCGCAGCGATTGCGAAAAGCTTGATCTGCAAGACCCGCTGGCTGCCCTGCGCGAAGAATTTGATTTGCCAGTCGGTGTGATTTACCTTGACGGCAATTCCCTCGGTGCCCGCCCCAAGGCAGCGCTGCAAAGAGCGCAAGAGGTCATCACCCGCGAATGGGGAACTGATCTCATCAAGAGCTGGAATACTGCTGGCTGGTTTGATTTGCCATCCACCCTGGGCAATCAACTCGCTCCCTTGATTGGTGCTGAAGTCAATGAAGTGGTCGTCACCGACACGACATCCGTCAACCTGTTCAAGGCCATCGCCGCAGCACTGCAGATACAGACGGCTGATACCAAACGCAAAACCATCATTACCGAACGCAGCAACTTCCCTACCGATATCTATATGGCGGAAGGCATCACCCGCTGGCTGGATCGCGGTTATCAAATCCAGTTGATCGACTCTCCAGAAGAACTGCCGCAAGTCATCAATGACAGCACGGCACTGGTGATGCTCACGCATGTGAATTACCGCACTGGCTATCTGCATGACATGACTGCCGTCACTGCCCTTGCACATCAACATGGCGCATTGATTTTGTGGGACCTGGCCCATTCTGCTGGCGCAGTTCCTGTACAACTGAATGCCGCAAATGCTGACTTTGCCGTTGGTTGTACTTATAAATACCTGAACGGCGGACCTGGCTCGCCTGCATTTATCTGGGTGCCTGCACGTCATCAAGAAACATTCCATCACCCGTTGTCTGGCTGGTGGGGTCATGCCAGCCCCTTTGCCATGGATCCGGGTTTTACACCTACGCCTGGCATACGCCGCGCCCTGTGCGGTACCCAGCCAATTACGTCACTGGCCATGGTTGCCTGTGGACTGGATGTTTTTGGCAAGACAGATATGCAGGCAATACGCAAAAAATCGCTGGCACTGACGGATATGTTTATCACCCTGGTAGAAGCCCGTTGTGCATCACACCCACTGGAACTGGTAACACCTCGCCAGCACCAGCAACGCGGCAGCCAGGCCAGCTTCAAACACCCACATGCCTATGCCGTGATACAGGCGCTGATCAAGCGCGGCATCATCGGTGACTATCGCGAACCCGCTATCATGCGCTTTGGTTTTACGCCGCTGTACACTAGCTTTGTCGATGTCTGGGATGCAGCAGAAGGTTTGCGGGATATTCTCGACAACAAAGACTACGATGCCAACGCTGAACGAAATGCAGTGACTTGATTCAAGACCCCTCAACACAGAGACACAGAGACACAGAGAAAAGCAAAGAAGAACAAAATGCATAAAAAGCTCTTCGCCTTTCTCTGTGCGACCTCTCCGTCTCTGTGTAATATGGTTTTAGGTAGAAAACATTTTAAGGAAACCTCATGAGCAACAATGAACAAGCTGGCAAATGCCCTATGTCATGGCATGGCGCACAAATGGACTTTAGTGAATCCATGAGCTATGGTGATTATCTGGGTCTGGACCAGATATTGACGGCGCAACATCCACGCTCACCCAATCACAACGAAATGCTGTTCATCGTCCAGCATCAAACCAGTGAATTGTGGATCAAACTGATGCTGCATGAACTGCATGCAGTGCGCCAGCATATACGGAGCAATGATTTGCCACCCGCCTTCAAGATGCTGTCACGCGTCGCCCGCATCATGGATCAACTGGTACATGCCTGGGATGTCCTGTCGACGATGACCCCTAGCGAATACACGGCGATACGCCCTTACCTGGGTGCATCGTCAGGCTTCCAGTCACATCAATACCGTGAACTGGAATACCTGCTGGGTAACAAGAACGCCACCCTGATGACTGTCCATGAAAGCAAGCCAGAAGTACATGCAACTCTCGATGCTTCCCTCCGTACACCGTCTATTTATGATGAAGCCATCATGCTCTTGTCACGCCAGGGTTTTGCGATTGATGCAGACCGTTTGCAACAAGACTGGTCGCAAGGCATAGTCGCCAATGAGTCCGTCAAAGCCGCCTGGCTGCAAGTCTATCAAACACCAGAAAAATATTGGTCTTTGTATGAACTGGCAGAAAAACTGGTGGACATGGAAACCGCCTTCCGCATCTGGCGCTTCCGTCATGTCACTACAGTAGAGCGCATCATCGGCTTCAAAACCGGCACGGGCGGCACTGCAGGTGTCAGCTATCTGCGCAAGATGCTGGATGTGGTGTTGTTCCCGGAATTGTTTGCATTGCGGACTGCGCTGTAAGAAAGCAAGAAAAGTCGATACTCGTGCAGAGGGGTCTTCCTCTGCACGAGCAAGTCAAACGCTAAAAGCCTCTTCCAGTGCCAGCACAAGCTTTTGCACATCTCCGGCATAAAAGCCTGATGAATTCAAGGTATTGATTTCAACAATTTTCAAACCAAGCTCGGTATCGCACACGTCAATGACAAATGCCTCATGCGGTTGCCATTCTTCAATGCGCTCCTCCACATATTGCGTGAAACTGTCATCCACTTCACTCGAATAAATCACCCGGTCACCACGCTTATAAATGGACTTGGTGATAATACACCCCTTGACTACCCAAAACCGCGCTTCGCAGTAAATCAGGATAGGTTTGACGACTTGTATCAAGGTCTGCGGCGTCAGGCTGCTTCCATCTTCAAGTTGTAAATCGCAAACCTGGATTTGCCAGGTTTCAAATTCTTCGCGTGAAAATACACGTCCAGCAAAATACTTGGAATCATTGCATGGGCGTACGAACATGAAATCATCGGTAAAAACCGCATCGGCAAAACTACTGATAACTGAACTGGCATTGAGCATATGCTCACCCCAATGCTTGAGCTGTTGGCCGAAATCCTGCTCGAACAAATCAAATACCCCAGGCGTCCAGCCATGTCGTTTGGCAGCATGACGCATGGAATAGGAGCCTATGCAAATGACGTTATCATGACCAATAGTTGCTGGCGGTTCCAGCTCGCCAACAAATGGCACGACCTTGTGAACAGAATGAGAAATCCCGAAGCGATCGATCGTTTGCAACAACTGATCCCAACCTGTTTCTGAGAAGATATTATTTTGTATAATCCAGTGCATAAAATTCTTAAACTATTGTTAAAAGAGGCTCATCTCCCACGCATTTTTTCCAGAGATGCAAAGGGCCTCGCTGTCATCCACAGGAACGCTTAATTTTCCTGAACGTCATGCTAATCCGCGCGCCAGCACCTGCTTCTTTAGGGATGGCATGCAGCCACTCGCTTTGTATGGCTGCAGACATATACAACAAACTTCCGGGAAGCAATGGATATGAAAACTCCTGGTTTTTATCTTGTTTGCTGCGATAGGCGATATGACGCAAACTGCCTAGCGAAATGATGGCAACGCCACTGCCCTCTGCCAGTTCATCAGTCGAATCTGAATGAAAACCCATGGACGAATTACCGTCTGTGTAAAAGTTCAACAGACAGTTATTAGGAAGGAAGCCCAATTCATCTTCCAGAGCCTGACAAATCACTTGTAAAAAATCTGGCATGGGTGTCGGTGCATACGATATTTGAGAATAATCATAGGCCACACCAAAGCTCGCCGTCTTACGGGCGCGCATTCTTTCATCCCAGATGATTTCATTTTCAAGTTTGGAAAATAAGACCTCTGGTGCGAAGAGGAAATCTGGCTTTAAGTAAATTGCTGGCGCTTGCATAAGTGCTGAAGAGATTTGATTGCACTGGAAAGATGTCAATCTATTGCATTTTGCATTCAAAAGATAGAAATATATTAAACTGCGATTGCCAATCAAAACAATTCAATAAAGGAAACCTGAAGTGGAAGTCACACAACCAATAGCCCTCACCCCAGGTGACCTGATCATCCGCGAAAAAAAACCAGGCTGGATAGCCATGAAAATTCTAGCCTTGGACTCGTGGCCAGACGGCGATGCAACCGCGCATTGCCTGACGTATGAATCAGTTCTCAAAAAACCGGACTTGGCATCCTTGAAGACGGCCAAGGTGAAAGTGTGGCACGCTCCGATTGACGCAAAAAACTTCAATTCAGGATGGGAGCGAGTAGGCAATACCCAGGCAACAGAAGAAGAACTGAGTGGTTTTGTCGAGTACCTGAAACACACTGATTTCCCCCGCTATGCGAACTTCACTGGTCAAGAAATTTCAGAAATCATTCACCAGGCCAGTGAGCATTACAAACACGCTTATGCTCTTGGTGATCAAGGCAAGAGAATCGAGGCGATAGAAGAATATAGCAAGGCCATCGAACTTTTTCCTTTATTCTTTGAAGCAGTGGATAACCGTGCCTTCACTTACATGGAATTAGCTCTCTATGAATATGCACTCAGGGATTTCGAAGTTTCTCTTTACCTTAATCCTGATGGCATGAGCGCCTTCTTTTCCAAGGGAGAATGCTTGTTGAGGTTGGGCAAATTGACCGCAGCTGAAGAAATTTTTTCTGAGGGGATCAGTCGATTCCCTGAGCATGCTTCATCATTTCAACAATTTCTGCAGCAGGTACAGGAAATGCAAAAATAACGGAATATTTGTATGCTTGATCCCGCCGCAGCATTTCGCACAAGATCAGAGAGTGATGATCATTCAAGCAAATACTTTGCTACTCTGGACTCATAAAAAAAGTCAGGGATTGATCGCAATCCCTGACTTTTTTCATCACTACGAGTTATCGGCGGCTTGCGCCTCGACATTAGCTGCCACTTCAGGCATTGGACCTCCAGCTTCAAGTACACGTGGTTTTTGTTTCCATAAACGGCCACTGGCAAATGCCGCCCAGCCCCACTTCAGCCAGTTCAGTAATGACCAGGCCAGCCATAGCGCCCAGATCAGCATGAGGCCGCGATAGACCAGGATGGGCAAGGACAATACCCAGGCAGCTTGCAAATCCGCTGTTGCTCTGTCCAGATACCAGATCAGATTATGCGCACTGGATGCATTGCCGCTGACTTGCATGTCAGGCTGCCCCAGCAAACCACTTTCTACTGCGGCCAGCAAAACCCCAAGCATTATCATGGTCAGGACGACCAGGCTCAATTGACGCAGATTGAATAACCATCTTGCGGTCGCGCTTTCGGTCATTTTTGCGCGCTGGGCAAAGGCAAAGAACCAGGCCACGACCAGGGCAGCACTCCACCAGGCAACTTGTGTCAAACCCAGTGTCAACAGCAGCCATTGGCGGGTAGTCACAGGCAAACCGGCAAAACGCCCCAGAGCGACAGCGACCATCAGCAAGACAATGAGTTTGCCCCAGAACAGGATGGCAGGCCCCATGCCGGGGCCACTAGCCAGCAATAACCAGCGATCATGTGGCAACTTCAATTGCAGCGTATTGTTGACACTCGCCTGCTGCAAATTGACGGAAGCGCTTGTATAACTGCTTCCCATGCCCTGGTCCAGACGCCATTGCACTTCGATGTCTTGGGCACCCGGCATAACCGGCAACACCAGTTGCCTGCCATTTGCACGTAATGGCCTGACCTGGTGATTGATGCTGACACGCTGCAGGACTGCACCTTCTGGCAGAGTCAGGGTATAGTCACCACCACGGCTGCTACGCAAATGCAAGCTTAATTGATAGTCGGTTGCCCTGCTGCCAGGGCTGACCAGCAGCCTGCTTTGATCGATGGTCAGGGTTTGACCAGCGATGGCTTGCGGGCGCTCGACATTCAGGGCAAGCGTTTCGCCCGGCCAGGGTCGGAACACCAGTTCGCCATCGTTTTCACCGCTATTGGCATCGCTGGCCAGTGGCGGCAGACCTGTCGCACTCAAATGCCAGATACCTGAGGCTGCGACTATCCAGGTTTCAGCCCAATGGCTTTGATTGCCAATGCTGAGCTTGATCTGCGCAGACTGCGGTAGATTTGAACGCCACTCGATGCTATCTGTCTGAGGCCCTAGGTTAACGGCCACCATGCCATCCTTGATTGTCAAACCGGCGGTGGTCACTGCCTCACCAGGCAATAAGGGGATTTGTGCAAGAGCAGGCTGACCCAGAGGAGTGTGCCGCGACACGGTGGTTTCCACCTGCCATTCCTTGTCCAATATCAAGCGTCGGGTGACATGCAAAAAACTGGGTAAGGCTGAGGTTTCTGTCTTATTGCTGGCTTTGATGCGACGATTGAATTGCAAGGTATCTGCAACACCTGCGTCGTCAGACAAACCTGCAACATCCCAGGCATCAGCCAGGATGTCAACACGCCTTGGTTTTTGCGGCAACGGCAACTGCAAGGTATCACTTAGCATTAACTCGCCGGTCAGTTCCAGCCTGTGACGCCCTGCTGGTGCCAACAACCAGATTGTTCCATCACCCGTACGACGTACATGGGCAGGCTTGCCATCCAGACGCACATCACTTGGCAACCAGTGCTTGATACCACCTGGCAAAGGAATGCTCGTCTCGATAACGGCATCGATATCCAGACCGAGCCTGACATTGTTGCCATTGATTTGCACCAGCATGCGCGAGATTTCTGCGCAGTCTGGCAGACACTCGGCAGGCCGCATGAGTTTCTCTTTGAGTTCTTCGAGTTGTTCTTTACTGGGCATTTGTGCCTGTACAGGTTCACTGTGCAGGCTCGCCAGGGCAGCCAGGCTGCTGATAAGCACGATGGACGCTGTCTTGCCAAAACCACGCCAGCGCCACCCGCTGGTAGCAGTTGCATTGGCATTGCCTGGTCCGCGTCCGCGACCTTTCCAGAGATCGCTTACGCAAACCAGCAAGACCCCCAACAAAATCAGGCGCAGCAACACCAGTATTTTATTCGCCCAAGGCGGCAACAGCCACAAATCCAGTTGCTGATCCTGTTTGACCGGGCCATCAAAGATCAGACGGTGCGAACGCCAGTTCCAAGTCGGCAAACCAGGCCCGGTCTGCACTTTGGCATCTGGGTCCATAGCCTGGTAGTTGGTGGATCGCGATCCAGTCGCCGACTTGGATCTGACCATGCTGTATGAATTCATGGCATTGGCTTTGGCTAGTTTGTTCGCATCTCTTTGAATGGGCATACTTTCTTCATTCATCACAGGAGGGGGCGGCGGTGCTTCCGCACCGCCCTGCACTTGCGCATTAACCTCGGCAGGCACAGCAACTGATGCAGCGGGCGCAGGTGCTTCATCAACTTGAGCACGCTGAAATCCATAGTCAGCATTACCATCCGTTTCCAGCACGGGATACAAAGCCGATCGCACTTGCTGGGTTGCAAATGCCAGGCTCAACAATGCCAGCACCAGCAGGCTGGCTTGCTGCAGTCGTTTGATCCAGATTTGAAAGCGTCCAGATGGCAAGACCCGAACAATAGCCGTTAGCGCCAACAAGACTATCCATGAGTAGCGTGGCGCATCCATCTCCTGATATGACAACACTAGAGCAAACAAGGCAAGCACGCCCCATTGCTTGCCCCACAGTTTTCCGGCAGCCAGCGCAATCACCAGCACAACGAAAAAATCAAGCAAGTTCCAGCGTGACAACCAGGCCCCTTCTGCCTTGTCGACCCCTCCCGCATGCAATAGACGCCAGCCAGCAGGCAATATCAATTCTATGCCTAACTTATCAAAATCTTGCTGCCAGGTCACCGCAGATAACTTGCGTGTGGCATTGCCAACCACGCTGTCTGCACTTACTGTGATGTTGCCACGCTTGATTTCTATGCCCGCCAGTTTGTCATTACCACGGGTAATCAACTGATCTTGTCCGGACAGGCTGACTCGCCCCAGTTGGGCTATATCACCCATGATGAGACGACTGGAACGGCTAATGTCGCCCTTGATCTGATCACTCATGGTCAGGGTGGAACCGTCAAAACTTAACCATAGACGGCGTTGCATGGACAGTTTGTCGGGTGCCGGATCGCTGTCACCTCGACGTATCTCTTTGATTCCAAATGTACTGCCGGCATGCATGAGATAAGCAGGCAGGTTGCGCCATTCTTGTGGCAATGTCGTTTGCTGGGGATCAACTGTGGATGGTCCTTCTATCGCAGCAGTACGTATCATGGGTGTTGCTTCATAGGACCAGACTTCTTCTTCCGCCATCAATCCATTCCCCTCTGGCAGAGCAAGATTTTTAACAGCGCCCGGATGGCGTGCTAGCAGGCGTATATCCCATTTGCCGGCCCTTACCTGTACCTTCATGCTGCCGTCAGGCTGCAATGCAGCTGGCAGGGCCGATTGCAGTTCCGAGGGGATCAGGTCTGGCAAGAGCGCGCGGCTCAGACTGACTTCACGCCCCTTGCCAGATACTTCAAGGCGGAGATATGTTTCTACGATGATGGGTACGCCATCGGTGATTTTGCGAAAAGTCCTTAACTGAATTTGCTCACCAGCGTCAGCTTCTGCCTTGCGCTGCAACCACAGTTGATTGTTTTCATCACGCACCGGGAAGCTCACTGGCTTGCCATTCAATTCCAGTTTAAGCAAGGCCGCACTGTCAGGCAAAGGCAAGAATTCTGGTACGGCAGACCAGAAAAAGCGTCCAGCCAATTTATGCGTACCGCGTGTCAGTTTAATGATGGGTAGCTCTTCACGCGCGATGACTGGCTGCGGTTTCCCATCCACACTGACATCCTGCGGCCAATGCAGCGCATTTCCAGGAAGGTAAACCCAGGTGTCGCGCAAGACTTCCAATTCCTGAGTAAAACTCGCCCCCTGGGCATGGGCCTTGATTTCCAGCACGCCTGGCCATACGCATTGCTTGTCATTTGCCTGGCCCTGCTGTGGGCAACCTGCATTCTCTACCCCATCCAGTGCCCATGGCACCCATGTCTTCAAGGGATCAGGCACTGCACTCACAGGAAACTCTGCAGCTCTGCTGGCAATACTGCTGCATGCGAGGAGCAGAAAGACCATCCATTTTTTCAGCATATTATTTCCCGAGCGTTTGCATAAAGTAAGAGCAATTATAGTGGCATATTTTACAATCACCATAAGGAATACAATTTATTACTCACCACCATGAGTCATGGCAAACGCAGCCTCAGAATTGGCAGATGAACTATGTGAAAATAAAGCTGCACAGGACAGCAAACTGCGCAGTGCTGATCTGCCAGTCTATGCCTGCCCTATTGTCAGTGCTGGCCCTATGTACCGCTGGCGCTATTTTTTTCCTGCGCTCCCATATAAATTCGGCTGGGCAAATCTATACACTGGACTTAGACAGCAGTAAAAAATATGCAAGACAAGATCAGGGTTTGCAAAGGCTTTTTTTGCAGCAGCTTTATTTCAGCAGTAAAGATTGAGGCATCGCCATCACATCCCGCCAGACTGTCATTGCAAGTTCTGCCACACGGTACTCAGCGTTTCAAAAAACTATACCTTGCACCAAACCATAGTCTATTGACAAAGAAATGGTAATACTGCGCCCGCTGTACTACCCCAAACACTCCCCAAGTTTGGCTCCCTGGTATTTCACCAAAGTGCCGCTGACCTTCATTTATCCGGATGACGTTGACGGCCTACTTTATAAGGCTGGACTATGAATACACGCTTGAATTTGACACTGCTTGCAGTCTGCATTTGCGGCATACTGACTGCCTGCGGAGGCAGCTCAACCCCTTCGGCGCCTACTACCGCCGCGACCACAGAAGTGCAAAAGCCGATAGCACTATTAACTGGCGAAGCCTTGCGTGCTGAAGTCGAACGCTTCCGCAGCAGCAATAACTTGCCTGCGATTTCTGTCAGTATAGTCAATCAGGATAAAGTAGAAAGTGTGGTCACCGGCACCAGGGAAATCAATAGCAACAAGACTACTCTCAGCACTGATCTGTTCCAGCTTGGCTCACTGACAAAGGCAGCTACGGCGACCATGATAGGCCGTTTGGTAGAGCAAAAGAAAATGCGCTGGGACACGACCATCGTCGAAGTGTTTCCAGCCTGGCGCACTCAAATTCGCCCCGAGTATTTGAATGTCACAGTAGAACAACTGCTACGTCATCGCTCGGGCCTGCCGCGCGAAGTGAATGAAGCGACCATAGAAAAAGCCTTGCCTTTGCTGTCTGGCGATTTGCTGGCAGACCGTCGCGCATTAGCCGTGCTACTGTTACAGGATGCGCCAGAATATGTCCCCAATAGCAAACTGCTATATTCCAACATAGGCTATGCCCTGGCCGGGTTGATGGCAGAAATTGCTGGTGGTGACAGCCATGAAAACCTGATGCAAAGGGAAGTATTCGCCCCCCTTAACATCAAGGCTCATTTTGGATTCCCTGAAGATGCTGGCATCAACAATAATGCCGGACATACCTTGGTTGCAGGTAAATGGACAGTCACGCCACCAGTCATTGACCCACGCTACGCATTTTTCATCAACGCTGCTGGCGGCCTGAATTTGAACTTGGCCGACTATGCCGTATTTTTGCGTGAACACTTGCGTGGCTTGCAAGGACAAAGCAATTATTTGAGCAAGGCGAATTTCCAGCTTATGCATACCCCGATTGATGAATATGGTCTGGGCTGGAATGTAGTCAATGCCCAGGGCCTGGGCAATGTCAGCTTGCATAATGGTACGGAACTGACCTATTACGCCAGCAACAGAGTCATCCCCAGCAAGAACATTGCTTTGGCTATCGCTTGCAACTGCTATGACCCCAGCGTCATGAACAAGCTGGATGAATTTGCAGATTCTTTACTGCGCCCGCTATTACCTCAATAAGCAAAAGCTATGTCGCTACTGTGGCGACGGCACTACCATTCGGGAAGCAAATGTTTTCCGCTACTGAGTTGCTACTGCTCAGTAGCGGAGTCGTAACGAAACACTTGCTTTCCCTTACTATCCTGTTTCACTTTGACAAAAGGATGAGCAATCGCCTTATCCTTTTCGGCTGGCTTTCAGTCCTTGAAAACCAGGCCCGTCAACTTATCATTGTCCAGACTGGTTACAGAGGCAGTTCTGGAACAAGTCATCAAAGCCAGGCTAAGGACGCAAAACGACAAGCGGAGTGCGGACAAGCGTAAAAAATCAGGCATGTTGAGTCACAAAGAACCGCACAATCGCCAAGGACAACGCAAACAAATAAGCACAGGCAAAGCGGTTAAGAAAGATACCTTGCTGATCCCCGCCGCGCCACGCGGCAAACGCGCCGGCCAGGAAACCCATCAGCACTGGCGTCAACAACAAGTTGGCAATGCGGGCAATACTGCCATGTAAAAAAGCCTGGGGGAACATCCACACACTCACAAAACCGGCGAAGACACCCAGCCCGGCATACACGATTGCGCTCAACCAAAGTGGTAGCCGTGTCTGCCTGCTACGCTTCACTCCAGAAGAAAACACCGCTTCAACAATTTCAAAAACCAGTTGCAGTAACACTTCAAAGATAAATTCAATCATAGAGTTTCCAGTATCCTTTAAGCCAACTTACTTAACACACCTGTTTTATCCAGACGATAACGCGCAAAATCTTCTGCTAGGAATAAATTTCCTTGATAATGCGCTTCCGCTTCAGCCTGTATCTCACTGATGCATGGCGACTTCTCGCTGTCTGCCTGATAACGGGCACTGAAATGTGTCAACACCAGATTGGACACGCCTGCCGAGGCCGCGAAGCTTGCAACTGCAGCGGCCGAACTGTGCTGCACACGCTCACCCACTTTCTCTGCTATCTCTATCGTATAGGTGGCTTCGTGTACCAGCACTTGCGCTTTTGCACTGGCTTCGCGCAACAAGTCAGGCTGATCATTATCACCGCCGACGATGATGCCACGCAGTGGATAGGGGTAGTGCAGATAATCAGCACTGGACAGTGTCTTGCCTTCATGAAGGATATCTTCTCCTTTTTTCAAACGCCCCCACAAGGGGCCCGCAGGTACACCCTCGGCCTGTAATCTGGCAGTATCCAACACAGCTTCAGTATGATTTTCAGTAAAGCGATAGGCGAATGAAGGTACGCGATGCGACAACATGGTCGCCTGCACTGTCACTGTATGGTCTTGCCAGCTTTTCATTTCCTCGACCGCTATAAACTGCAATTCGAACGGCAAAAAAGATTCCGACATCGCATGAGTAGCTTCCAGCCAGGCTTGTATGCCTGCCGGTGCGATGATTTGCAAAGGTGTTTTGCGGCCATTCATGGCAGCACTGGCCAGCAATCCTGGCAAACCATAACAATGGTCACCATGCACATGCGTGATAAAAATCGCTTGCAAGCCATGTACCGACAATGGAGTATTCAATAACTGATGCTGGGTAGCTTCACCACAATCAATCAAATACCATGCGCTGCCCTGATCAGGCAACAAAGCCAAAGCACTTACATTGCGCTGGCGGGTTGGCGCACCTGCGGAGGTGCCTAAAAATAAAATATCCACAAATTCCTTTTACTTGATGGCTAACTGTCCATGCACACTTTATTGGCTTTAATGATGACAATTTACTGATGTTGCAAATTGTTTCACTATATGCGACGACACCCTGTTCTATGCGTTGTTCAACAGATAGTTTTACGCTTATGATGCAAACTCACCATTCATCTTGAGTCTGACACATGAAAATTCCTGCCGCACTGCAATCGATTACCAGCGCTCTCAGGGAACGCCAGAAAGAGCGCAAGCGTCTGCGTGGCCCTGCTGACTTGTATTATGCCATTGCTGACTCCATCAGCATGCTGGATGCAGGAGCATGGCAAGAATTGGCGGCGCAATCCGGCTTTTTCATGTCGCTTGAATATCTGACGGCGCTTGAACAAGTGCTGCCACTCAACCTGTCAGCCCGCTATGCCCTGATTTTCGATGGCACGGGTACAGATCGTCAACTGGTGGCGGCAGTCTATATGCAAATTGCCGACATCAGTCTGGCACAAGCGCGCCCGGAAAAGCCGGCAGATACAGACAAGAAGTGGGGATTGCCGCTGGATCAACTGGCCCAGCATGCCAGGCAGCGCATACTCAGTTGCGGCAATTTCCTGACTTTCGGCCAGCATGGCATTGCCTTTGCCAGGGATGTCGATCCCAAATTGGCATGGCATGGGGTTGTCGAAGTCTTGTATCGCGTACGTCAGGCAGAAAAACTTGCAGGCAAGACCCATTTTGTCATGATCAAGGATTTGCATGATCCTTATATAGACCAGGCAGCCCATCTGGAAAACCTTAGCTATCGCTATGTAGAAACAGAACCGAACATGGTGCTGGACCTTGCTCCGGCATGGAAAAACTACGATGACTACCTGGCCAGCCTGGCATCCAAATACCGCAGCGGCATTCGCAATGCCGTCTTCAAGCCCATGGATGAAGCCGGCTGCACGCTGGAAAGACTGGATGACCTGACACCAGTACTCGACCACATCTTTGCCTTATACAAAGCCGTGCAAGTGAATGCCAGTTTTCGCCCATTTGAATTACTGCCCGAGTACTTTCCTATACTTCAAGCTGCCGCAGGCGACAAATTCCGCTGTAGCGTCATCAAGCGCGAAGGGCACTTGTTGGGCTTTTTGATTTCCATCGCAGATGGTGAGACTGCATTTGCTTATCACATCGGCTTTGACCGCACTGCCGCAGAAGAACTACCGATTTACCTGCGCCTGCTGCATGCTGGTATCGCCGACGCCATAGACCTTGGCTGCAAGCGTATTTCTTATGGCCGCACAGCGCTTGAACCCAAAGCAGCACTGGGTGCCAAACCACAAACCTTTGGTGTATTCGTACGCCACCGCCAACCCGTCCTCAACAAACTCATGAAACGCTTGCTGCTAGGCATAGAGCATGATGATGCGCCAGACCGCAATCCCTTCAAAAAGGAAAAAGCGGCAAAAAACAAATCACCAACTTGAAGCTCACATCAAGACTGTTTCCGGCTCAACACCTGAGACAGTCTTGCTGACAAATCAGATTCAGAATGCGCCGCACACCACACGCGCACCACCGCCACCCAATACTGCCGGACGATCTGAGTGATTGTCACCGCCTATGTGTATCATCAGGGACCGGCCTTTGATATCCGCCATTTTCAAGCGCGGTGCCAGTACAGGTTGAGCGGCATTGCCACTGGCATCGACATACAGAGCGGGCAAATCGCCCATATGACCATCACCCCACGGTGTGCCATGGCGATTACTGTTTTCAGGATCATAATGACCACCAGCACTTAATGCTGGAACCATCTTGCCATCTTTTTCCTTGCTGCTGCAATCCGCATTCTGGTGTATGTGAAAACCATGCAGACCAGGTGTCAAGCCCGCCAGGGCAGGTGTCAACACCAGGCCATACTTGCTCTCAGACACAACAACCTGCCCCAGTTTAGTGCCGACACCAGCTTCACTGACCTGATTCATGCTCACTGTTACATCTGCCGCTGCAATCAGCGGCAAGGCACTTAACAGGGAGAAAATTAATTTTGATTTCATGGTGGTATTACCTTAAAAATAATCGTTCGACGCCAACATCTCGACGTAAGGACAAAAATATACGCCACTGGAAAGAAATTAGCAATTTAGAAACACTTGATCGTCCGGGCATGTATTGCCTTACACAACAAGCGCGAGCTTGACTGGCAATACCGCGAAAGTGAATTACCAATACAGCGTAAAGAGTACCAATGAAATGAATAGCAAAAAATACAAATAACGCAATGATACAAACACCAACTCTGGAACTAATCCTCTCATTTGCATGGCAAACACGCGCCTGCGCTCGCAATTTTCAGCCATATAGCTGACAATGCGCTTGATACTTTTGCTGGTGGAGATTTGGGTGGAAATTGGGATGGACCTGTGGTGGGGTTTGGGTGTGACGGTTGTAGCCGTCTTTTTGATATTGCAAGTGCTGGCTCTGCTGATAGGCGTAAACCGCTTACTGAAATTGCAACTGTGGGCGCCACGCAAAACTCCCTGTTTGCGAGCGGCCAGCGGTGATCTCTTGCCTATACTCGATGCGGCGCGCCTGGAAATGGAGCAGGCGGGGTTTCGCTACATGCATAGCTGGCGCGAACGTTCCATCGTGGCGGCTGATGATATCCCGGTCAGCTACATCGATGTCTATCACCATCTGGGCCAGGATGTCCATGCAGAAGTTGTACTTACTGAAGCCACTGTAGATAAACGCCCGTACACCATCTATCTATGGAACACATACATTGACGGCAAGGCCTTGCTAACAGTCAACGGCATGCTGCAAACCATGGTGCCCTTCCCTGCACGGGTCAGTGTGATTGATGACAAGAGTACTGACTTTGCAGGACAACTAGCGACGCATTTGCATGTGCGCGAGCTGATTACGGTGCAACGCAGTGACCCCGCAGACGCGCCAAAAATTGCACAGAACCTGGTAGATCGCTGGCTCGTGCGCCTTGAACGAGAGGGCAAGGTATATCAACGCGAACAACGTGGTGATGAAACGATCTATGGTTTTCGCATTTTTCCCGCGATAAGAATGGCGTGGAATATGCGAAAAATAAAACAGCAACGTGCAGGAGGCGCAGCGCCAGAAAGCACAATTCCGCTTACAACGGATATGCAGGCAGCACGCCGGTTGCGCGACCGTTATTCTTTTGTACGAACGCTGTGCACCTTGCGCTCCATGTTGGCGCCGCGCTGGTACCAATACGCAAGCTTTAGCTTGTCTGCCCTGGTGTTCCTGGCATTGGGATCCTGGTGGTGGGGTATCACTGGCGCATTGCTCATCGTAGGCGTGATTGCCTTGCATGAAGGCGGCCACTGGCTGGCAATGAAGCTGGCAGGATTTCGAGATGTACAGGTGTTTTTCATTCCTGGCATGGGTGGCATCGCCAGTGGTGAAAAACACGAGGCTCGTCCTTTGACACATATGTTGGTCTATCTGGCAGGCCCGATGCCAGGATTACTATTGTCACTATGCAGCTTTGCCCTGATTGTCTGGGAGCCAGGCATCATGAACACCTCATGGGGCCCGTATTTGACCATGGCAGCCCTGGCATCATTGCTGGTCAATGGCTTTAATCTCTTGCCTGTGTTACCGCTGGATGGCGGGCGCATCATAGAATTATTACTCATTGCTCGCCTGCCCTGGTTGCGCTTTGTTTTTTCACTGGCCAGCAGTCTGGCTATGTTAGCTTACGGCATGTATATCAATGACAAAGTATTACTGGGCCTGGGTCTGGTGATATTGATCAGCGCCCAGTTTCAATTCAAAATTGCCAAAGCTGCTTCTTTGCTACTAAGGCAAAAAGCCCGACCATCCAATCACATGGACTTTGCCAATGCCGCTGGTGATTTGTACGACTTTCTTGATCAAGCCAGTTTTGCAAAGTGGACCTATCGCAGCAAGCTTGAAGTAGGCCAGAGTTTATTGTCGCGCTATCTGGGTGGTCTGCCAGGATGGCGTGAGAGCAGCGCAGGAATAGCCATTTATCTGACTTGCCTTATCCTGCCCATCGCCGCATTGTCTGGCTTACTCTACTCTGCACCCAATACCATGTTGAAAATGGCCGGGCAAGGTTTGTCTTCGCTCATGGCATCGACAAATCCCGTACAAGCCGTCAATGTGGCTAAGACTGACGTCAAGGGTACTGCCAGCACATGGGAAGAAGAAAAAAGTATGCTGAGGTTGGCTCGCGCTGACAAAATCACCGCAGCACAGGGCAATGAAAGAGCAAAAATACTCAAGGCCGCACTGGAAGAAGCCAGCGACAACGACGCAGAAGATGCGCTGCGCATCGCCAAAATTTACTATGCCGAGAATAATAACTCGGTGCAGGCAACCTACCATCACGCAGATGCCGCCTTTGCCATGGCTATCGCTTTACGCAACTGGTCCGGGCAAGATGAACTGGAAAGCGCAGCAAAAAATGATGCCGACATCGCCAACTACCTGCAAGAAGCAGAGGCAGTTTTACGTGCAAGACTGTATGCTCAGGGCGACAAAGAAGATGCACGATTACTCGCCCAAGTATTACAGGCAAGAGATATAGAGACAGATAATCCGGCACACCTGTTACTGAAACAGGAAATCGTCAAGCTGTTCTCCAAAGACAAGAGCCAGGACGACACCCAACTCCTGCAAGCACATCAAATGCTTGCGCGCAGTTATTACATGTCTGGCAAAGCAGACGAAGCTGCGCAAGAATTACAACTGGCAGCCAATGACTATGGTTGCGCTGAAAAAAAGACTGACATCTATTTCTGCCATTCCTTAAAGGTCGATCAGGCCTGGTTACTGGTAGGTAAGAAGCAATTTGCAGAAGCCATAAAACTGCTGGCTTCCTACAACACCGAAGCAAAAAATCGCCGGCAGGCTGACACGATGTACAGGGAAAATCATCAAATCAAATGGATGATCGCCATGCTGCAAAAAGACTATGCTCAGGCCAGGCAAGAGGCGCAGTTTTTGAACATGCTACAATCACCGGGCACAGGCAACTGGCTGATGGACTTTTTCATACAGCGCGCCCAACCGCCCAGCAATTATCAGGCAGATCTGATGCTGATAGAAAGCTTGCGCGCAAGCGGTGAACAAGATGAGGCAAATAAAATCGCCGGGCGTCTGCTTGAAAATCAGCACAAAACACGCGGCGATTTTAGTAATACAAAACCTGGCAACACCGAGCCTATATGCAAGATCACCAACTATGGCAGTGCATGGAAGAGTCAATTTCAGCAAACCTTGCTCAATATCGAGCAAAGAGAAATCAGGTGCGTGCCACGCTTAAATACGAGTCAAATACCGCGCTAATTTTGCATGTTAATGCGAGGTCAGAAATTTACTGCGTTTCAGCACTTGCCCTTATCACCGGTTAGATCTGACATGAAGATATTTCACGTTTAAGACTTATCTGCAAACAACAATCGTATGCTTTTTGCATAAGCTTCCTCAACATCGATACGCGTTAATTTTCCAGTGCAATTTGCAAATGTTTTCTATCAATTACTCCCCTCCGGCATCATAGGCAATGCACGAGATATTTGGTTGCGCCGGCCTGCAGCAGGATGGCCACGGCTGCACTTGGTCCTGTAAACGCTGACGATTTTCACGGCAAACTGATACTTTAATTCAGGCTCTTTCAACTTGGCTACCATAGAGAAAATATTCAATGATGCCTGAATTTAAGTCAGGCATACGCATGCTGTAAAATGGAGATAGACCTCTCTGCCGTCACTTCACGCCTCCAGGTAACATTTAATGAAAACCTTCATTTCTGTTTTGGCTTGCCTGCTGTTCAGCCTGACATGCCAAGCTGCCGACCCGCGCTTTACGGTTATCAGTGTTGATACCGAACACGAGGAACTGCAGTTATTCCTGAATGATGAAAACGGCAAGGGCTTCAAGCGCTTCGATACTTTAAAGACATGGCTGGCAGGCAAAAACAAGGAATTACGATTTGCCATGAATGCGGGCATGTACCACTCTGATTATTCACCCGTAGGTTTATATGTGCAAAATGCCAAACAGGTGTCGGCACTGAACCTGGCAGACGCCTGGGGCAATTTTTTTCTGAAACCAAATGGTGTATTTCTGCTCACGCAAGCCGGGCCGCAAGTGATTGAATCCTCAGAATATCCAGCCATTGCCAATGGTGTTTTGCTCGCCACACAGTCTGGGCCCCTGTTGTTGAGAAAGGGCCAGGTTCATCCTGCATTCAGGCCTGAATCAACTTCTCGGTTAAAGCGCAACGGCGTTGGCGTCATCGGCAAAAAAGCTATCTTCGTCATCAGCGAGCAGCCAGTCAATTTTCATGAAATGGCAAGCTTTTTCAGAGACACATTACACTGTCAGGACGCCTTGTACCTGGATGGCAGTATTTCAGGCATTTATTCTGTCGACCTTGACCGTAACGATAGCACCGTAGATTTGGGGCCGATTATTGGCGTAGTGCGATAAGCTACCGCCTCACCAAAATATACAAGTAAGCTGCTCAGGTATTCTTTTGGTATTTGTACAAATAGGCATTGCAGATTTTCAGCAATTCATCAAATCCCACGTTGAGAGAATTGGCTGAAATAGCGACAGGACTGCCGCACATCTTGTAATTCATCCTGTTAAGCATGCGCTTGAAGGTTCCACCAGCCTTGATGTAACGCTCAGGTTCGCGCACCTTGATAACCAGGGTTTTCTGTTTTTGCATTTCGAAAATGCTGAAACCAATAACCTCAGACCATGGGACAAAACCCGCCGAGACAGCACTGCTATTATCATGAATACCTGAGGAATTTAATATCAGGCCAGGCTTTTTATCCAGCAATTTTCTGATGCCGACAGCGCCGCAAAATCCAAAAAACAGAATGCCTGCTGTACCTATGCCATACGTCAGGACTGGGCTATTGTAACGACGCTGAGAGGCAATCTGAGAACTATCAAGTAGCACCATCCAGAGACCCATGATCACAAATATCATGGAGCCAGCGACCAATAACCGCAATTTGGTTTTACTTAACTCGATGACTTTTTCGTCTTCAGTATGCATAATCCTCTGTCGCTCTGATTGATCCGCCTTGAAGACGGCATATTCTCAAATGAAAGCCAGAAATATCATTTCCGGTGAAACTCAGGAACAGAGGAATATTAGTATAATTTTTTTTACCTGGCCACTTGCAAGCATTGTTAGCTACACAATATCTATTTCAGGCAATGTTTGATTCAAGGGAATCAAGAGAATTAAGGATGGCGGAGCCATCCTGGGGATTTGAATAAGCTTCAATTTTCAACATCGGTTTGCGCCGTTGTGACTTCACGCATCTGTTTGACTATATATAGGTATAGCAAAGCGTAAGTTGCCTGAAACAGCAGGTCAAACACCCGGCTCTCGAATATATCGACTACTCCCTGCGACACAATCGCGGCTGTGGTCAGCGGTATCATCAACAAGAGAATCAATACCAGATAACGGATGGAAGAGATCAGAGAAATACTGACATAACGGGGCAAAAATTGCGTGCCAGATGCACCGCCATTGGCTTTAAAAGCCATCATCGTGCCAATCGCAGGAATCAATATGTTCATGATGGACGCAAAATAAGTCCAGCCATCCACAGTTTCGTGGGGGACATATGCCATCATCTCGATTGCTATTGCGCTGAGAATGGCATACACCAGCATATAGGAATAACTCTGAGCTTCAGTTAATCCCTTTGCAATCAATTGCTTCTTCAATAAATCCAGTTTCCAGAAATACATTGCAACCTCAATGAGAAATTTATCTGGATAACAAATCCAGACAAGATGGTGATGGTCACCAAGACCTGGGAATCAGTAAAATTACGAGAAGAAAGCTTGACGGGAAGTTGACATTCGAACTGCATATTTAATACAACACGCATCAGAATTAATGAATTTTAGCCTAAATTAACCGATGTTATCTGGAGTTAGTGCCAAAACTGGTCCCGCCGACAGGAATCGAACCTGTATCTTACGCTTAGGAGGCATACGTTCTATCCATTGAACTACGGCGAGACACGGTGAGAAATGCCCATATTTGCTTGTGCATTTCTCAATCAGCCCGCCATCTTACCTGAGCTTGGGCCAACAATCAATTCAGCAGATGAGTTTAGGTGCCTAGCTAGCGTACAATACTGCTTTTCTCTAATTTATGTCCGCGCATCTGCACTGATGCCGGTTTCACAGGGTTTTATGGCAGTTATCTCATTAAGCGATGCCCAATTGGCATTCGGTCACGTTGCTCTGCTCGATCATGCAGAGTTTTCCATAGAGGCAGGCGAACGTGTTGGCCTGATCGGGCGCAATGGCACGGGCAAGTCCTCTTTGCTCAAAATCATTGCCCGCACATCCAAGATTGATGATGGTCTGCTGGTCATGCAGCAAGGCATCAAGATTGCCTATGTCGAGCAAGAGCCGCAATTTGACATGGGGCTCAGCGTGTTTGATGCGGTTGCATCCGGTCTGGGTGAACTGCCCGCCCTGTTGCAGGAATATGAAGCATTGACTGGCCAGTTTGGCGGTGACAATGATGATGCCCTGATGGAGCGCATGCATGACATACAGGTAAAACTGGATGCGGCTGATGCCTGGAGCCTGGGTAACAAGGTAGAAACCACGCTGGACAAGCTGAACCTGTCGAAAGACGCCATCATGGGCACGCTGTCAGGCGGTATGAAAAAGCGCGTGGCCCTGGCTTGTGCGCTGGTCAGTGCGCCTGACGTGTTGTTGCTTGATGAACCAACCAATCACCTGGATTTTTCATCGATACAATGGCTGGAAGCCTTGCTGAAAGACTTTAAAGGCAGTGTGCTATTCATCACCCATGACCGTAGTTTTCTGGACAATGTAGCGACGCGCATCTTGGAACTGGATCGTGGCAAGCTGACTTCTTTCCCAGGCAATTTCACGACTTACCAGACCCGCAAAGCGGATCTTCTGGAAAATGAAGAAGTAGAAAACGCCAAGTTCGACAAGTTTTTGGCGCAGGAAGAAATCTGGATACGCAAAGGCGTCAAGGCCCGCCGCGTACGTGACGAAGGCCGCGTCAAGCGTCTGGAACAACTGCGCCTGCAACGCAGCGCCCGCCGTGACCAGCAAGGCCAGGTCAAGCTGGATGTAGGCTCTAGCGAACGCTCAGGCAAGATCGTGGCAGAACTGGAAAACGTCAGCAAACGCTTTGGCGAGAAAGTCATCATTGATGATTTCTCCAGCATTATTTTGCGTGGCGACAAGGTTGGCCTGATAGGCCAGAATGGTGCCGGTAAAACTACCCTGCTGAAACTGATTTTGGGCCAGGATGAACCAGACAGCGGCACCATCAAGCAAGGCAGCAAATTGCAGATCGCTTACTTTGACCAGATGCGCGCGCAACTGGATGAAGAAGCCAGCCTGGCAGATACAATCGCGCCAGGTAGTGATTGGGTAGAAGTGAATGGCCAGCGCAAGCATGTGATGTCCTATCTGGGCGACTTTTTGTTTGCGCCAGAACGCGCACGCTCGCCGGTTAAGTCCCTGTCTGGTGGTGAACGCAACCGCCTGTTGCTGGCCCGTTTGTTCGCCAAACCAGCCAACGCACTGGTGCTGGATGAACCGACCAATGATCTGGATATCGATACGCTTGAATTGCTGGAAGAATTGCTGGAAGAATACACTGGCACTGTCTTTCTGGTCAGCCATGACCGCACCTTCCTCGACAATGTGGTGACCCAGGTTATTGTTGCTGAAGGCGAAGGCCAATGGCGTGAATTTATCGGTGGTTATAGTGACTGGGAACGCTACCGCAGCACAGTGCCGGTCACCAAAACAGCGAAGACCGAGCAAAAACCAGCAGTGGCAGCCGTATCGACGATGAGTGCGCCGGCAGCAGCAAAACCGAAAAAACTCAGCTACAAAGAGCAACGTGAGTTGGAAGAACTGCCCAAGCAGATCGCGGCACTGGAAGCTGAGCAGGCATCCATCACAGCAAAACTGGCCGAAGCCAATCTGTATAAAAACGGCCCAGAGCAAGCCAATCAATTGAATGCACGGCATGCTGAAATTGATGAGCAATTGCTGGACGCACTGGAAAAATGGGAAGTGATAGAAGCCAGGAGCAAAGGCTAATTACCCACAGCATCCCCTAGCAATTGCTGGGGATGCATTACAGCAGGGTGCGCCATGCGCACCACCCCACTCTCAAAAAAATCCTTTCAAACTCTACGCCATCTGCGAAAAATCTTCATCCCGGTTACCATGCTGTGATGATTTATTTTTCGCAATTTTGATACATGATTCCATTCATCAATTATGAGGGAGTAGCCATGACAAAAGTAGCATTGGTCACCGGCGGCAGTCGCGGCATAGGTGCCGCCACAGCACAGCAACTGGCTGCTGCCGGTTATGCAGTCTGCATCAACTACCTGCACAATCATGAAGCGGCACAGCAAGTCGTGCAAGAGATTCAGTCACTAGGCGGCACAGCGATTGCCATACAGGCTGACGTTGCCAATGAAGTGGAAGTAGTGCGCCTGTTTGCTGAGCTAGATGCGCAATTGGGCAAGCTGGATGCACTGGTCAATAATGCGGGCATCCTCATGCAACAATGCCGGCTGGAGGATTTGACGGCAGAACGTATCAACCGCTTGCTCAGCACCAATGTCACCAGTTATTTTTTATGTTGCCGCGAAGCGGTGAAACGTATGTCGACCAGGCATGGTGGTCGAGGTGGCGCCATCGTGAATGTGTCATCAGCCGCGGCGCGACTAGGTTCAGCCAATGAATATATTGATTATGCGGCCACCAAGGGCGCGATTGATACCTTGACCAAGGGTTTATCGATAGAAGTGGCAAATGAAGGCATACGCGTCAACTGTGTGCGGCCTGGCTTGATTTATACCACCATGCATGCTGACGGCGGTGAAGCCAACCGCGTCGAAAGATTAAAAGTTGGCGTCCCCATGCAACGCGGCGGCGCACCGCAAGAAGTAGCAGCGGCCATCAGTTTTTTGTTGAGTGATGCGGCTTCTTATATAACGGGTAGCTTTGTTGACGTATCAGGCGGACGATAGATTTATTGTTACACACCACGGGCTGATGCCATCGCTTGCAGGGTCTGATCCCAGGCCAGCAATTGGGCTGGTGGTTCGTCAAAACGTATTTGCAGCAATGCAAATGGTTCCACGCTTAAACTCCCTCGTTTAAACTTCATCTTGACCAGCACCTCTGCATGCAGAGTATCGCGTGTATAGATTTCATGTGAAAAATAGGTGCATTTTTCATTTGCATACATGATACGGGTATCTACCCGCACTCGTTGAAAAAGACGTACCGGCCTCATAAAACTCACCAGCTGCGATACATTCACAAAGGCCGTGCCGCTCGCCAGCATGGGAGCCAGCAATCCAGTTCTAATCACAAAATCCAGTTGTGCGGATTCTGCAAGCAGAAAATACTTATCACTCTTCAAAGTCTTGATACCTGTGTCCCAGGGGCCAATCCAAAAATATGTGCAAACCCTGTTCGCAACGCCTGTACACTTGCGGCCAAATCGAGAGGAAAACAAGCCAAGTAGTACTGTGAAAATATGACGGATCAATCCAGACACAGCTACACCCTCTATGCAAGAGAAAGGATAAAACGATAAGCAGTCATCGCTTTGGCAACTTGCTCACGTATAAGCAGGACTATTGGAGATACAAGCCGTGAACTAAAAACCTTGTGAGTGTTTTGACCATTTTACCATCGGGGATGGTAAAGTTCAGCTTTAAAGATTTTCAAAAACAGGCTTACTCAGTATGTTAAAATTTCGCGCACTCACCACATCCCTTGGCATTTCAGCATCCCTGTTGGTGGGTTTAAGCACCGGCTTTGCCACGACAGCTCAGGCGCAAAATTTGTATCGCTGTGGCAGTACCTACCAGGACAAGCCCTGCGACAATGGCCAAGCCGGTCAATTGATCAAGAAAAATCCCAGCCCGTCAACTTCAGACAAACCTCCACTGGATGCGAATTGCATACGCCGTGGGGAAGAAGCAAAAAAAATACTATGGCTAAAGGAAGGTGGCGCATTCCAGGATAAAGTGGCAGCAGATGCCAAGACCGGGGACCAGCGCAGATTGGTTGCAGATGTCTATGCCCTGCGTGGCAATTCCAACGACATACGTCTCAAGATAGAAAGCGACTGTATGGCAGAAAAAGAGAATGACCGCAAATTTGTTGGCCGCTCGAATGAGGATGAAGTCAACCGCCATCTGGCCGCTGAGCGCAAAGCGACAAACGGGATGAATTCAAAAGAGAGCGGCAAACCTGATGCCAGTGAAGCTGCGCGCAAGCAAGAGGCATGTGAGAATGTACGCAGGCAGATCAGTGCTGTAAGCACCAATCAGAAAGTAGGTGGCAGCGCGCAAGAAATGGAAGCCATGGCTGACAGCAGGCGTAAAATTGAGACCAGCCTGAAAGATATGGGCTGCTCCAAATAAGCATGTAAGGCCTGGGCAAGTTGGTGAGTGCAGGAACAAGCTCACTCTTGCCTCCGACCACACTTGATGCATCAAACCCGGATACCAAACACCTCTTCCGTCGTACGCACCATGATGCGGCTATTGACGGGCGTGGCAATATTCGACCACACCCAGTTATGATGTTCGACTATTTTTTCAGCCCGCATATGCGGCCTGTCCCCCGTTGTATGGGCATCTGATAAAGCTGTTACATCAAACCCGTGAGATGCTGCTGACCGTACAGTCGTATCCACACAAAATTCAGTTGCCAGGCCGCACAAGATCAAATTGCGCGCACCAGTGATTTTCAAATGTGCCAGCAAACCTGTCTCCGCAAAAGAGTCACAGGCGGTCTTATCAACAAATACATCGCCAGGAGTAAAAGGCAACTCTGGTATCACCTCCCAGCCTGCCGAGCCTAACATTGCATCATCATTGGAATGGCGCACAAAGATGACTTGTCCACCATGCTGACGAACATGCTCAGCAGCACGACTGATACGGGTAATCACATTAGTCTTGTCAAAACGTGGCGTTCCACCATGCAGCCAGGCGTTTTGCATATCAATAATTACCAAGGTATCCATTTGGCAACACCTCAAAGTTCTAAAACCTTATGATACTGCGTCCAGCGTCTGTGCGTGCAGTGCAGCAATCCTGTCAAGGCGTCTAATTTGTTAAAAATTACTGCAAGCAGAAAGAAAAATATTAGTTCAGCAAGTTTTGTATTGCTTCATTTGCAAACAACTCTATTAATTGGTCAGCCACTGCCCTTACTCTGGGAGATCGCCTGACATCATCGTGCATGACCAGCCAGAGTTTTCTTTGTACGATACTTGCATCTTGCTCTATGCGATACAAATCACGGTGAATCTGATGTAAATAATGTGGTAATACAGTGACCCCTACACCTGCGGCCGCACATTGCGCCATGACCATCTGATCATTGCTGCGTAGGTTGACTTTGCGTTGTCCCAGGTAATTTTCCAGCCACTGGTGATGTGGCGTGGGAGAATTTTTTTCATATGCAATAAATTCCCAATCCCCGGCGGCATGTTTCTTCAGATAGGATTTGCTGGCATACAGTCCGTAGCCTACGCTGGCAAGGGGTTTAATGACCAGGCCCGCTGTTTGCGGGCGCGTCATGCGCAGGGCTATATCTGCTTCGCGCTTGCCCAGGCTGACATGGTGACGTTCAGCCTGTAATTCCAGTTCTATGCCAGCCAGGCTGGTGCATATTTTTTTCAGATTAGGAGCAAGTACAAAGGTGGATAATGTAGGAGGTGCAGAAATGCGCACTACTCCCTCCATTTTTCCTGTCTGCAGTGCTTTTCTTTCAAAACTGAACCAGCGTTCTTCCACCTCCCTGGCATGAGCAACCAGATCCCGTCCTTCAGTCGTCAATTGCCAGCCACGCACCAGCCTGTCAAATAATCGCAAACCTAGCGCCACCTCCAGCGCATCAATGCGCCTTGCAACCGTTGTATGCTCAACTTGCAGACGACGCGCAGCGCCGGTCAAGGTGCCGCTGTCGACGAGCGCCAAAAAATAACGTAGATCATCCCAATTCATCATGGTGCAATTATGCACAGTCCGGGCGAAAATTTCAGTAATTTTCTTTTTTTGCTACTTTGATTAAGCTGCGAGTCATTCGTTCAACGAGAGAAAGACTATGCAGGCAATACAATTATTTTCGCAAGGTGGTCCGGACGTACTGGAGTTACGTGACGTAGCAATGCCTTTGCAAAAAAATGGCGAGGTGCTGGTACAGGTTAGCTACGCCGGGGTAAATTATGCAGATGTGTACCAGCGCAATGGACAAAATCCAGCCATCCTGCCTTGCATCCCTGGCGTCGAGGGTGCTGGGATTGTGATAGCAGGAAATGCGTCTATACCTTCTGGCAGCAGGGTGGCATGGCTATCGCAAGCAGGATCTTATGCAGAATACCTTTCTATACCAGCCTGGAAACTGATCGCATTACCAGCAGACGTGAGTACGCACGATGCGGCAGCAGCCATGCTGCAAGTCGTTACAGCACAATACCTATGTGAAACCAGTTATCGTGCGCAAGCTGGCGAGACGGCACTAGTGCATGCCGGTGCAGGCGGTGTTGGCCTGCTGCTGACTCAGATACTGAAACACAAAGGGCTCACAGTCATCAGTACGGTATCAACTGCAGAGAAAGCGAGACTGGCACTAGCAGCAGGGGCTGATCATGTAGTGCTGTACAGCGAGACTGACTTCATCCGTGCCGTAAAGGATTTGACACTGCAGCAAGGTGTGCATGTCGCCTACGATTCAGTGGGGCTGCAAACTTATCAAGGCAGCATGGCATTATTGCGCCCTCTTGGCAGCCTGGTACTGTTCGGTCAATCCAGCGGCAATGTGCCGTCCATTGACCCCATGCACTTGTGTCGCCAGGGATCCTTGTTTTTGACGCGCCCTACCCTCGCCCACCATGTTGCAGACGCGGAGAGTCTCAAATACCGCAGTCAGCGAGCCATAAGCTGGCTACGCGATGGCATAGTCGATTTGCGCATACATCATATCTATCCACTGGAGCAGGCAAGCCTGGCACACGCCGATCTTGAGTCACGTCGCACTACCGGTAAATTACTACTGGCTGTCAGCTCAGCTGCGCGCAAGTGCCTGACAAGGAGCAAGCATGAATAATACATTCAACAAAATAGCATGCATGGCACTGAGCTGCATTGCACTACTAAGCCCGCCCGCCCATGCTTTCATGGAGCAAGACATAGACAAGCACATGCAAGCACAAAAGCGCTTATCTGGCACCTGGAAGCTGACGGCCGCACCAGAAATACGCGCCGATGGTAGCCAAAGTGCCAGTTTTGGCATCAATCCCCATGGCTTACTCATCGTTGATGAAAATGGGTATTACTCTTTACAGATCTACAAATCCATACGCAGCAAATTTGCAAGCGGCGACAAACGCAAAGGTACAGAAGCTGAATATCGCGCAGCCGCCATCGACACCAGCTCACATTATGGCCGTTGCTTTATCGATACCGAACGTAATGTGCTGGTGTTCAGAATAGAACATGCATCCCTCCCCAACTGGGATGGCAGCGAGCAAACCAGCCAATTCGAACTCAAGGGCGATGAATTGACATATCGCGTACCGGCCAGTGCCAGCGGCAACGGCATCACTGCCATTTCTTCATGGAAGAGGTTGCGCTGAGGACAAGCGCAGCTCAAGTAATTTCAACCGGTCGCGAATATTCGCACCCATTGCTATTTGTGGGTTGGAATAGCCATCGGTCTTGCCAGCCTCTTCTTCGCGCTGTTTGATAATGGGCCTTGCCGAAGCAAGCGCAGTTTCAAAAGACAAAGTCTTATTGCGCAACTGCTCATCGTACATGGCACGGCCAAAAAAAGTCAGGTCTGATTTACTGCCGCAACCATAAGAAGTATGATCGGCATCAGATGCCGTCATTACCAGCGTGTCAGCATATGACAAGGGTGCAATCCAGTTGCCGGCATAGCAGGCAGAAATTGATATTACCCTGTGCTTGATGCCAGCCTCATCCAGCCAACGTTTCAAGTCTTCTGGTGTGACGGTGTTAACCGTCAACGGCCACATCCCGGCTGACAATTCGCCATCGCTGGCACCATGGGAAGACATATGCAGGAACAGGATATCTTCATTGACATCCATACGTTTTGCCACGTGTTGTATGGCCCGCTGCAGGTTCAATGGAGTTGCCCAGGGCAGGCTATTCATGGTACCGGGGTTATTCACAAGTTGCAGACTGCGCCCAGCAGCATCAAACCGTTTCTCCATGACTTGCGTGACCATGCTGGTTTCATTCAGAAAGACATTTTCATCACCATAAGGTGCAAAGTTCAGGCTATACAGATCAATAATTCCAGTCCTTTGCGGCTGAAGCCCGCTCATTTTCTCCTGGAACAATGCCGCTTGCGCCTCAAATACTTCCTGAGAAATATCCGGCGTCCTATCACTACTATCTGCTTCGCTGCTTTCCACTCGTTTCGGATACCAGAAATGTGGAGGACGGGTAGTGATTTGCATCGCAATACTGCTGACGGTGACAAAGAATATGAGCACCATGGACCAAGCACGGCGATCACATGCTCTCCACAAAAAGACTGATTGAATTGCTATCGTTAACAAGAGCGGAACAAGGTAGATCAGCCAACTGATGACCTGACTGAAACTGCCATACGTGATCCAGCCCAGGTACATCGACAGGCCAAAAGGCAGGTTTAAGATCAAGAACAAAAACAGGCCTTGCGCCATCGAGAGAACAAATAAATGACTGGCGCTGGGCGCCGTGCTGCCATTGCTTCCATCCGGTTTAACAGGATCCCGGCGCAAGCTGAAACAAAGCCAGGCCCATGACGCAAACGCAAACCAGTTTGCGCCTATAGCGCGAAAATGAAAATCAGCAGGGCCCGCTATTGCCAGGCGCTGCAAACACAAGGTAGCGAGTATGTACCCAGTCACCAGGATCAACATGATGACCGGTGAAGCGGGTATTCCTTCCCAGCGTGGATGCTTTAAGAAACTGGTTCTTAAAGTCTCATTGATTAAACGCCCCCACTCTGGTTTTTCTTCGGCACTTATGTTTTCAGGCGAAGTAGCAGGTAATTGTGGCTCCAGCCCACCCTCTGCTTTTCCAGGCTCATTTGCAGCATGCACATTATTGGATTCGGACATAAAAACTCAAAATGATATTTTTTTGGATCAGATTTAACATTGAATCGTCACTGCAAAACTGGCAGACATACTCAAACTGGGCATGGATTGTCTTGCCAACATTATCTGCGTGGAGCAAAGTAACGCGATCAGAAAAAGACTGGCTCTACCTCTAATTTGACAGCAAATCTGGCATATACATCGGCGGATACTGCCTGAGCCAGCGCCCGCACCTCTGCCCCGGTTGCACCACCATGATTAACCAGCACCAGCGCCTGCTTCTCATACACGCCCGCCCGACCTAGTTGCCTTCCCTTCCAGCCACATTGATCTATCAGCCAGCCGGCTGCCAGTTTGTAATCGCCACTATCCTGGCGGTAGCTGACCAGGGTGGGATACACAGCCAGCAAACTGTCGCGCTGAGCTGCAGGTACGATCGGGTTCTTGAAAAAGCTGCCTGCATTACCTATGTTGGCTGGGTCTGGTAATTTGGCCTGACGTATTTCAATGATGGCGGCACTGATGTCCTTGGGCGTCGGGCTATCGATCTGATGCTGACGTAGGTATTGCGCGACATCGACATAAGCCAATCTTGCCTGCCAGCGCTTTGGCAACGCAAAACGAACGTTGACGATGACCATGCGGTCTTTATACTCCCGCTTGAAAATACTATCTCGATAGGCAAAAGCACATGTTGCCTTGTCGATATCGACCAACTCGCCGCTGGTAAAATCGAAAGCAGTCAGGCCGGTGAATACATCCTGGATTTCCATTCCGTAGGCACCGATATTCTGTATCGGTGCAGCACCTACGGTGCCAGGTATCAGAGAGAGATTTTCCATCCCGCCCAGGCCCTGCTCCAGCGTCCACAGCACAAACTCATGCCAGTTCTCGCCTGCTGCTGCCTGTACGTAGACATAATCCTCATCCTCATCAAGGATTTGCCTGCCCTTCAAGCCCATCTGCAAAACCAGGGCATCTACCTGATCAGACAACACCAGATTGCTGCCACCTCCCAGGACCAGGCGTGGCAGAGCTTTAAGCTGGGCATCGGCAAAGATGGCTTGCAGTTGCGCTAGCTGCTCTATACGCAAAAATTGCCTGGCACGGGCCGCAATACCAAAGGTATTCAAGCTTTGCAGAGAATAATCTGCTGAAAATGTGAGTAAATTCGTCATAAGACCCGAATTATAGCCTTTGCTCTCTCAGGCCTGCCTGCATTTGCTAAAATGGCGGTTAATTCATCATTTTATGCAAGGAAGCAAGATGCCCTCTTTTGATACCGTCTCTGAAGCCAACATGGTTGATGTCAAGAATGCCATTGATCAAACCAATAAAGTGGTCACCAACCGCTTTGACCTGAAAGGCAGTAGCGCCAAAGTCGAACAAAAAGACCGTGAATTGACGATCTATGGCGATTCCGAATTCCATCTTGATCAGGTTCGTCTGGAATTGACGATGACACTGGCCAAGCGCAATGTCGACGTGCGTTTTCTCGACATGGGCAAGATCGAAAAAATTGGCGGCGACAAAGTCAAGCAAGGTATCAAGGTGAAGAACGGTATAGAAACCGAAGATGCCAAGAAAATCGTTAAAGCCATCAAGGACAGCAAACTGAAAGTGCAAGGGAGCATACAAGGCGATGCAGTACGTGTCACTGGTACCAAGCGTGATGACCTGCAAGCCGCAATGGCGATGTTACGCAAGGAAATCAAGGACCTGCCTTTGGAATTCAACAATTTCCGCGATTAACAACTAGATTAAGCCAATAATGCCATTATCTGTGAAATATTTGAAACGACTCAGTGCTATGAGCTTGCTGGTTTGCTCCGCATTGAGCCATGCGACCGATATAGGTGTGGTTGGCTTGTTCCCGGGCAAGGCTATCCTGGTGGTAGATGGCGCACCACCTAAAACTTATACAGTAGGCAGCAATATCAGCAGCGACACCAAACTCATCGATGCAGATCGCGAATCAGCCACTGTCATGGTGAATGGCAAGCGCAAGGTCTTGATCCTGGGGCAGACAGTGCACAGGTCCGCGGCCAGCAATAATAGTAGTGTCGTCTTGAAAGCTGGTGACCGCGGCCACTTCATGGCACAGGCAACGGTCAATGGTGGCAGCGTGAATATGATGGTCGATACCGGAGCCAGCCTGATCGCCCTACCCGCTGCTGATGCCATCCGGCTAGGTATCAACTATAAAAAAGGTCAGCTAAGCTCAAGCCGCACTGCGGGCGGCGTTGTCCCCACCTATATCATCAAACTGGATACAGTCAGGATTGGCGACGTGGAACTCAATCAGGTCGATGCCTCTGTCATAGAAGGAGGTCTGGATGTACCCTTGCTGGGCATGTCTTTCTTGAATCGCATGGAAATGCGGCGCGAGGGGGATCAGATGACCTTGACGAAGCGGTATTAGTTTCGCTCTTCGTGAACTCTCTTGGTCACATGAGGTTTTAGCTTTGATATTGACTAGTAATTCATTCTTTGAATAGCTGGTAGCTACTGCTTTACTTGTCCACACCAACAAGTAAAATTTGACGCCACCTCGCCCACGTAATATCCCAGTATATTTTTGCGGCAAGATCGTCATAAGCACCGAATGCAAATCCATCATTCATTTCTATGAGTGCAGTATTACCTTGCTTAGTAACGCCAAAATCAATGGCAAAACCGTCTGGTGCAATTTGCGCATTCAATAGTGCTTGCAGAGCACTCTCTATTTCGTTCAAGTCTGGCCGCACATCTGCATCACCGCCATGATCACAGAGTTTGACATCCTGAATTTTTCCATGCAAAACATACACCCGCCATTCGCTCAAAAAAGTGACTGGTTCTGAAACCCATACTGGCATGCTTTTAGAAACCCCGTTAAACCGATAGTCGTCAGCAAATTCTGGAACAAATCCAGTAAATCGCTTCCAGCCTGAAACTGGCTTGACGAACACCCGTGGCCCGCCATTCTCCAAACGATCCAGCACACGTCGCAAGCTTTTTTCTTGCCATACTTTCCGGTACAGCCAGGGCTTCAATACTTCAGGGTACGGTGTATGCTCCGGCAATTGCGTTCCCAGCAAACGTAAAGCATGGTGCACGAAGGGCACCGTTCCCATCACCAGCGTGTCAACTGAAAGTGCTAACTTCCCGCGCTCCATCATTTTTTCTGAGGCAGTCTCGACTGGCAGGTCGAGACTGCCTGCATACTCTGCGATCAGTCTTTGCTCATGATCCAGCTTGCCTGGCATTTTTGCAGAAACAATCACTTTTGCAGGCAAAGTAAGCATGAAACTCTAGAGTAGCTAAGGATATTTGAAAGTGCAGGTTCAATAAGACTGCTTCAACCGCCTTTGTTTTACTGCCTCAGCCAGCCCTTCCAGCACTTTGATACTTGACTCCCAATCGATGCAACCATCTGTCACGGATTGACCATAGACCAGTTCCTTGCCTGGCACCAGGTCCTGGCGACCGGCAACCAGATGGGACTCAATCATGACACCAACAATACGGGTATCGCCATCGGCAATTTGTTTGCCTATGTCAGCGCATACGGGTATCTGGTTGGCAGGATTTTTCGAGCTATTGGCATGTGAAGCATCAATCATCAGGCGTGACGCCAGGCCGCTGCTGGCGATGTCCTTGCAGGCAGCATCAACGCTGAGGGCATCATAATTGGGTGTCTTGCCACCGCGCAGAATGATATGGCAGTCTTCATTGCCATTGGTAGAGACAATCGCGGAATGGCCGCCCTTGGTCACGGATAAAAAATGATGTGGTTGAGATGCAGCCTTGATCGCGTCAACCGCAATTTTGACATTGCCGTCAGTGCCGTTCTTGAAACCTACAGGGCAAGACAGGCCGGATGCCAGTTCTCTGTGGACTTGTGACTCAGTGGTGCGGGCACCAATTGCGCCCCAGCTAATCAGGTCAGCAATATATTGCGGGCTGATCACATCCAGATACTCGGTGCCAGCTGGCAGGCCCAGTTCATTGATGTTGAGCAGCAGTTCACGGGCAATGCGCAAACCATCATTGATACGGAAACTGTTGTCGAGGTAAGGGTCATTAATGAGCCCTTTCCAGCCTACTGTGGTGCGTGGTTTTTCGAAATACACGCGCATGATGATTTCCAGCTCACCGGCAAAACGTGGCCGCTCTGCTGCCAGTCGCTGGGCATATTCCATCGCTGCTTTGGTGTCGTGAATGGAGCATGGGCCAATGACGACCATGAGTCTGTCATCCTGACCATGCAAGATACGATGCAGGGCGGTGCGGGCATTGGCTGCGGTTTCCGAGGCTTTTTCGGAGCAGGCAAACTCACGTATCAAATGTGAGGGTGGAACCAGTTCCTTCATTTCGCGTATGCGTAAATCATCGGTGCGTTGCATGTCTTCTCCTGAGAATTTCTTAAAAAATAATATGTGTCAATGTAGTAAAAATTCTGATCGGTAAAGATAATTACTATTCAATTTTTTTCTGACCTCATTGCAATTTACTGGTAATAAATGCAAGGGCAAAAAAAAACCGCCTGATCGGGCGGTTTTTTAGAATTTTGGCTCAGCTCTTTTTCTTCGAGTGCTTACCGTCTTTCCACCGCCCTTGGCTTGGAATAGCTAAAATAAAAGAAGAAAAAGAAAGCAGTGTGTTTCATATCAATATTTGCGTATGTATTCAGCTCAATTATTGTTTATACATGATTATGCCCATCAAAATGGGCATCTCAAAACTATAGTGCCTCAGAATTCAGCAATTTGCAAGAATGTTCCAGAAATAAGCTTATTCATTTTGTGACGCTTACACTCATTTATACTCATTTTTTCCACAATGGCGGCGGCTCTGGCGGAACATCCCCCTGATTGGGATAGGCTCCAGGAACCGGGGCTTTTCTTTGCACCGCCGCGACTTGCGGGGTATTGCGGTTCATCCAATTGCGCAATTCATTTAGGTTGGCAGCGATATCAGTACGGTTGGGCGCAAGGCGGCTTGCCCTTTCCAGCAAGTTCAGGGCTTTTTCATTATCGCCTTGTGCGGCTAGTGCCACCGCCTGGTTATTCAGCGCAGACGCATCAAAGGGATTGATCTTGGCGGCTTCGGCAAATTTTTTACTGGCTGCACTATTATTCCCTTCCGCCAGGAAATTACGCCCTTCGACATTGGGATCTTGTGCATGTGCATTCGTACTTGCACTCAGCACCAGCAAACTGGCGCTGACAAATTTAACAATGGATCTCATGACTTTCATCTTGCTTTCTCAATTAATACATTAATTACCCTGATAGTAAGCCTTGGGAGCGACAGGCGGGAAGCCGACCGGGCTCTTGCGTGGCTCAAAGCTATAGCGCAGATAAACCGCTGCCGAGGTGTCGTTGAAGTCTCCTGAGTTGTC